>CAOJXI010000043.1 GCA_948465665.1 uncultured Clostridia bacterium
GACCAGGGGGCTTTTTAGGAAAGCCCCCTGGACCCGAAACCTTTTTAATCCGCCCTAGCTTGTACTCGTCTTAGCTCACTCCCGCAAATGAGCTTTATCAAACCCACATTAATAATGGGATGGAGACATCTAAAATGATACATATCGCAGTTTGTGATGATGAAAAGAACTTTATTACATATCTGGCAGACCTATTAAACCAATATGCCGCCGAGACCGGCGAAGAAATCAAAGTAACCCCATATTACGATGGGATGGAACTGATAGAAAGCTATGATCCTACCATTGACCTGATTTTCCTGGATATCCAGATGAAACTGGTAGACGGCCTGCGTACTGCCGAAGAAATCCGGCGAATGGATGAACAAGTGAGCATTATCTTCTTAACAACCCTGACACAGTATGGCCTGGAAGGATATAAGTACCAGGCAACCAATTATATCATCAAACCTATTAAATATATCCGGCTGAAATCGGAAATGGATGGCTGGCTGAAAAAACGCCAAAAAAATGACAGCCCTTTTATTGTGGTTGCCAACGATTCAGGAAAGTATAAGGTATTTTTAAAATCCCTCCGGTATATTGAAACCTTTAACCGGAATCTGCTGCTTCATACACAACAAGAAAACATCATCTGCTATAAAAGCATGAAGGAAATGGAGCGGGAATTGTCAGACAAGGGCTTTTCCAGATGCCATACCAGCTATCTGGTCAACCTGTTTTTTGTGCAGGGGGTTAAAAACCTGGAAGTGAAGCTGATAACCGGGGAGGCAATCCCTGTCAGCCAGCCCAAACGGAAATTATTTATGGAACAGTTGGCGGAATATTGGGGGGATTTGCTGTGATCCGGCTGATGGATATTGTTGCTTATCTCCTGGCGTGGGGATATGCGCTGGTTTTTCTGGGGATTCTGCATACCTTCCTGCCCCTGAGAAAAAACTGGCTCCTGCGGGCAGCGGCTTTTCTGACAGTTAGGACTGTTGCAGATGTTACTATCTTTTCCAACGACCTTGCAAATTTGTTGGGAGCGCTTTTAGGGCTGGCTGCCTTTATTATTGTGTTCCACCAGGGGCAGTGGGTGGAGAAATTAACCGCGATCCTGTTCTTTTATCCGTCGGTCATTGCCGTTAATTATCTGATGCAGGATACTGGAAGGCGTATCTTTTTTGGCTTGACCCATGCCCCCAGCAGCGCGTCTGACCAGCGGTCGTATGAAGTATTGCTTATAAGCACCGCAATCCATACAGCTTCCCTGCTTGTGCGGCTCCTGTTCTGGGCGGCGGCATGGTGGTTTTTGAAAAAGTACCTTCGGGGGATTGCGTCGCATTTGACAGTGAAGATGTGGCTGGTGGTTAATACCCTGATGTTAGCGCCATTTGTGGCGATTTTTACCATCATTTACTTTATGCCGGATGAGATTATGATTGTTTATCCCATTTGTGTGGCGTCTATCTTTTCCAGCTTTGGATGTATCTATCTGGCCTCTTATATCTGCGAGTCGTTTAAAACGGCTTACCATGCCCAAGAGTTAGAAATGAAACAGAACTATTATATGGAGCGTATGCAGGATGAAGGCCGTGTGCGGAGCATTTACCATGATTTGAAAAACCACCTTCTGGTTTTTCAGGCGCAGTCCGGGAATGGGCAGGAAGTTCAAAAATCTATAGGGGTGCTGCAAAATCAAATCCAGCAATATGAGAATTACCGCTATACGGGGAATGAGGTTTTAGATATTATTATACGTGACAAGTCCAAAACAGCCCAGTCAAAGCAGATAGATTTCAGCGCGGTAATTTCCTTTGAGGATGGGGGCTTTATTGAACCGCTGGATGTCAGCACGATTTTTGGCAATGCCCTTGACAACGCCATTGAAGCCAGCGAAAAACTTCCTGAGACGCAGCGCCTGATTACGGTAAAGGCCAGCCGTATCCGGGATATGCTGGCTGTCGTTATTGAGAATAACGCGCCGCCTGATTCTGCCCCCATAGAAGGCACTACCAAAAAGGATACCTTTTTCCATGGATTCGGGCTTTCCAATATCAAAAGCGCTGTGGAGAAATATGATGGACAATGCAGCATCAAGGCGGAAAAGGGAAAATTTATTTTGAAAATAGTGATTCCGGTTCCCTGATTCTTGCTTTATATTAGATTTTACAGTGTAGATATTAGTTTTTTCATTTAATATTGTCCTTAATTCTCATATAGGTATAATAAACTCAGTTCCATTGAGGACGGACTTTCAGGAAATGAGGTAACGATATATGAGTATTTTGCAGACAACCCATTTAACAAAACAGTATGGACAAGCACCAAACCTTGTCAAAGCCTTGGACGATGTGAACATCTCTGTTGAACAAGGGGAATTCGTGGCAGTTATCGGAACCTCCGGCAGTGGGAAATCTACCCTTTTAAATATGCTTGGCGGCCTTGACCGCCCCAGTTCCGGCAGCGTGAAGGTGGATAACTTTGAGCTGGGGAAGCTTTCCGATGAAGATTTAACCGTTTTCCGCCGCCAGCGGATCGGGTTTGTTTTCCAGAATTATAACCTAGTTCCTGTCCTGAACGTGTATGAAAATATCATTATGCCGATCCAGCTTGACGGAAAAAAGCAGGATGAAGGATTTATCAAAGAAATAACTTCTCTTTTAGGGCTGGAAAACAAGCTTTACCAAATGCCCAATACCCTGTCAGGCGGACAGCAGCAGAGGGTATCCATAGCCAGGGCATTGGCAAGCAAGCCCGCAATTGTCCTGGCCGATGAACCCACCGGAAACCTGGACAGCAAAACCAGCGGCGAAGTAATCGAGCTTTTAAAGATGACAAGCAAAAAATTCCATCAGACAGTTGTCATGATAACCCATAACCCGGAAATTGCAGAGCAGGCGGATCGTTGCATCCGAATCGAGGACGGCAGAACAACAGAGGAAAGGCGGTGATATCATGAAACGTCAAACATCTATCCTCCACATCCTGACAAAGCGCTGCTTCCAGAAAAACAAAGGCCGCAATCTGGCGGCAATACTCGCAATTTTTCTGACGGCTATGATGTTTGCCGCCCTGTTTACCATGGCGCAAAGCCTGGAACAGAACATAACGGAAATGTATTTAAGGCAGGCGGGGACGACCGCCCACGCCAGCGCTAAACAGGTTACGGATATTCAGATTAAAAAAATTGCCGAACATCCAGACGTTGTAAACTATGGCAGTTCCATCGTAGTCGGCATTGCAGAAAACCAGCAGCTTGCAGGGCGGCAGTTGGAAATTCGTTATGCTGACAGCCAGTATGCAAAGTATTCCTTTGCCTATCCCTCAAAGGGGAAACTGCCGGAAAAACAAAACGAAATCGCCTTGGATACGCTGACCGCTGAAAGGCTGGGAATCCCTCTGGAATTGGGGCAGCCTGTAACGCTGGAATGGAAAAAGGAACCCAATTCCCCTGAAGCCGTTTCCAGTCATTTTGAACTCTGCGGCTGGTGGGAAGGGAATCTTTCTTCCTATGCAGGCATGGCATGGGTCAGCGAAGCCTTTGCCTTGGATGCCTGCGCCGGCGCTCCCGCGCCCTCCCTGGACGAAGGGCGTATTCTCGGTTTACGGATGATGGGGGTTTCCTTTTCCAACCATAAAAACATTGAAGCTAAAATTGCGAAGGTTCTTTCTGAAACAGGCATGGCACAAGTAGAATTCAGCCCAAACCTAACCTATACCCCGGAAATGCAGTACAGTATTTTTATGGAAAATATGCCAATATACAGCGGTATGGTATTGGTATTTCTAGCAGGATATTTGATCATCTTTAATGTCTTTCAAATCTCCGTTGCGTTGGATATCCAGTTTTATGGGCGGCTGAAAACTTTAGGTATGACAAAAAAACAGCTTAAAAAGCTGGTCTTTGGCCAGGGGAACCGTCTGTCTTTCATCGGAATTCCCATTGGGCTGATTGCAGGCTGGATTTTAGGGGCTGTCCTAGTTCCTTCTCTGGTCACGGTCAAGGGGATGGATACAACGGCATCAGCCAGCCCTTGGATATTTATAGGTTCGGCACTGTTTTCTTATATTACAGTGACAGCTTCCTGTATGCTTCCGGCGCGTATGGCTGGGAAGGTATCCCCCATTGAAGCCCTCCGCTATACAGACGCAGATATAAATCTCAAAAAGAAGACCAAAAAATCTAAAAATGGAGCGTCCTTATTGGGGATGGCATGGGCGAACCTGTGGCGCAGCCGGAAACGGACAATTATAGTTATCTGCTCCCTTACGCTGGGATTTGTCCTGATGAGCTATTTCTATGCGGAAAACGCCAGCTTTGATATGGAAAAATATCTTTTGGATTTCGCGGCGGCTGATTACCAACTGGACGACGCCACCAACAACCTTTCCGACGGATACCGCCCCGAAAGCCAAACTATCAGCGATATGCTGCTTTCTGACATTGCCGCGTTAGGCAGTGTTGAGGAGACAGGCAGGCTGTATACCCATCAAACAAAGATGGGCATCAGCGAACAGGCACAGAATAACCTCAAGGCTTTTTACCATGAGGAACGGCTGAAAGATTTCGCTGCCAATGATCCTGGTTTCCCAAACTGGAAAGCGGAATTTGACAAGGTAATTGCAGGCCAGGAAAATGAGTACACGGTTTATGGCGCGGATATGCTGGTTTTAGAAGCTGCCGCCAGCAGCAATTATATTTTGGACGGCGCTTTCGACCAAGAAAAATTTGCATCTGGGAATTACGCCCTTGCTGTAGGCCCGTCTACTTCCCCAGGGAGCGGGCTTCCAACCTGGGCAGTAGGGGAAAAGGTGGAAATAGCTGGGCGGGAATTTGAAATCATGGCAGTTACATCGCCTTTTCAGCCTATGGTAAAAGGCTCAGGCCCGGTTTTTGACCTGCCGCTTGTCATTCCGGCGGATGTTTTTCTGGAGCTTTGGCCGGAAAGCCATTTGAGGAAATTCTTCTTCAATGTGTCGGATGATGCTATGGAGGAGGTTTATTCCCTGCTTTCTGAATACCAGAAGGGCGGTTCCATGGGAATGAATATTGTATCGCGGCAGACCATCGCGGAACAATATGAAGCCCAAAGGCGTTCTTCTGCCGTCACAGGGTATGCGATTAGCATTACTACTGCTTTGGTGGGTGTTTTAAATTTTGTGAACAGTATGGCAACTGCTATTATTTCCCGGAAAAGGGAATTTGCCATGATTCAAAGTATTGGCATGACAAAGCGCCAGCTCCGCCGGATGCTGGATTTGGAAGGGCTTTTTTATGCCGGGCTGACGCTGGCGGCTTCCTATTTCCTGGGTTCTGTTGTAGTGGGGGTGGTTGTCCGCGGCATGGAAGGCGGCTTTACAACTTTCCATTTTACCCTGATGCCTTTGGTTTGCTGTACGCCGGTTTTGCTCCTTTTGGCTGTTTTGGTTCCTTTCCTTTGCTTTAGAAATTTGGAAAAACAAAGCGTTGTGGAACGGCTAAGGGCGATTTGAAGGATACCTCCTCTTTCTGCCAATGCCGTTTATTCTGGAAACACTTTGTTTAGTTCAATAAAGCATCCCTCTAATACATTAACCTTTGCCACGTCCTCCCGTCCGTAGTCCTCGTGTATTTTCAGCACGCCATTGTCCTGGGTGAACACCTGGACAGATTGGTTGTCCGGGTCTGCTATCCAATATTCCCGCACCCCTGCCCGCTGGTACAGGTTCAGTTTTACAAGACGGTCATGCCGCCGGGTGGATGGGGAGAGGATTTCAATAATCAAGTCCGGCGCGCCTTTGCAGCCGTGTTCATCCAGTTTGCTTTGGTCACATACTACGGAAATGTCCGGTTCAACCATTGTATCAACGTCCTCCGGCTTGTCCCCGGACTGCTCGAATAGCCGGACGCTAAGGGGAGCATGGTATACTTTGCACCGCTTTCCTTTCAGAAAATTAGCCAACTGGCGGAACAGTTCACCGCTGATTTCCTGGTGGATTCTGGATGGCGGCGCCATCATAAATAATTCGCCGTGGACGATTTCGGCTCGCTCGCCCTCATTCCAGGTGAGAATGTCCGCAAATGTAAATCGATCTGCTGGTAACTGCATAAACCATTCCTCCTTCAAAAGTAAATTTGCGGGAAAAAGCTAAGATTGGGAACAAGCTAGGGCGGATTAAAAAGGTTTCGGGTCCAGGGGGCTTTTTAATCCGCCCCAGCTTATACTCGTCTTAGCTCACTCCCGCAAATGAGCTTTATCAGACCCGTTTTCATTTTCCCCAAGTTTTTCCCATAATTCTGCTGTTTCCTGCAAAAATTTACTGGTTTCCAAAAGGTACTGTTTCAATTCCTCATCAGCCAGCAAAGCGATACCAGCCCTGCGCACTCTTGACATAAACCCCCAAGACAATCCTTTCCGGTAAACCGGGGCAATAAACTCCCCAATAGCGCCTAATTCCGGTCTGTCGAAGGGATTTTCCCGATGCAGCAAAGAATATTGTGTCAAAGGGCAGTATAAAACGGTTCTTGGATCACAGACAGCCAAAACATCCAAACCGCCGTTTTCGGTTTCAAACACAAAAGGAAACAAAGGAAAAATCCGGCAGGCAAAGGGCCGGTAATTCCGGTTACAGGTTCCCTCGCAGACCAAAAGGGGGTACCCGTTATTATCCTGGCATGGCTGGACGTGAAAGCCATCTTGGTTCCCAATTAGTTCCGCTTCCCCAGGAAGCAGCCACATCCCAGTATTTTCATCCCCCTTGCAGCAGGATTTCCCGCAAAGAACCCCGCAGTCAAAACGCAGCGGCGTAGAATTTTCCAATAATTTGTAAGCTTCCAGGATACATTCGGCTTGCATTTGTTTAGACATAATTTCAGCCCCTTTTTTGTCAATTTTTTGTCAGGAGGTTTTTCCAAAATGCCGTTATCTCCCTTCCCTTATTCCGATACCAATAAACGTTATCATACCTGGGATTATTTTTTAAAACACCGCTATGGAAGAAAAGTCTTAAAGGTTCCCTTGAACGCCCGCTTTGGATGCCCTAACTTGGACGGTACAAAGGGGGTTGGCGGCTGTACATTCTGTTCTGCTTCCGGCAGCGGGGAATTTGCCGGGAACCCTGCCCTGGAACTTCCCCGGCAGTTCCAGCAGCAAAAGGAAAGCCTGTCCCGCAAATGGCCCCAGGCAAATCAATATATCGCCTATTTCCAGGCGTATACCAACACATACGCCCCTTTGCCGGTTCTGCGTCAGGCTTATGAATCTGTCTTGGAACAGCCTGGGGTTGTTGGCTTGAGCATTGCCACCAGGCCCGACTGCCTCCCGGATGATGTTGTGGATTACCTTTCCTGCCTGAACCGGAAAACTGACCTGTATGTTGAATTGGGCTTGCAGTCCGTCCATGATAAAACTGCCCGCCGTATCCACCGGGGGCATACTTATAAGGAGTTTTTAGAGGGCTTTTATAAGCTGGCTGAAAACCATATCCCGGTATGCGTCCATATGATTGATGGGCTGCCAGGGGAAACAGCAGAGGATATGCTGGAAACAGTCCGGGTTATTTCCGGCTTGCCTGTCCATAGTATTAAAATCCATCTGCTCCATGTTTTGCGGGGAACCCAGTTGGAACAGGAGTTTTTAAAGGGGGAGTTCCAGCTTTTGGAATTGGAACAGTATGTTAGGATTGTTTGTAACCAGATTGAACTGCTTCCGCCGGAAATCGTAGTCCAAAGGATTACAGGGGATGGAAAAGCAGAAGATTTAATTGGCCCTTTGTGGAGTAAAAATAAGAAAGCTGTCCTGGCAGGCATTGATAAGGAGTTGGTTCGCCGCAATTCCTGGCAGGGGAAACACGCAATCTAATCTGTCCTTATTTTACGGCAGAAAACAGGTAATGTCCAGAGGTTTCCCATTTTGGAAAAAAGGGGCGGAAAAATTTTTATAAAAAAATTATGGAAACCCCCTTTAGAAATTTTTAAAACATCCGATTTTATTTGTGAGGACGTTTTGAAAGATTTAAAACGCCGCAATCAAAAAATTAAAAAAATTTTTTGAGATACCCCTTTAGAAAAGAAAAGTTATGCCGATTATATATGTGAAAGGCAGTTAGAACTAAGAGGGTTTTGGCTGTCTGGAATATAAAAGGCAAATTCCCCGTTCTAATTCTTGTTTTTTAGTCTTTTTGTTTGCACGCGCGCAGCAGGCGGAAAGGTTAAAAATAAATACATTTCATAATTATAACAACCTAAGTTCCTATGAATTCGGTAAGGATACTGATTTCGGAGCCTGGTTGGATGGAGGTAACATTATGGGAATGGTCGTTAGAACTAATACTATGGCGCTCAACGCATATCGTCAGTTGGGTATGAATAACAATGCCGTTACTAAGTCGTTGGAGAAACTGTCTTCCGGTTTCCGCATTAATCGGGCTGGTGATGACGCCGCAGGTCTCGCTATCAGCGAGAAGATGAAGGCGCAGATCACCGGTCTTGAAACTGCGTCCGCCAACGCTCAGGACGGCATTTCTTTGATCCAGACCGCTGAAGGCAACCTGAACGAAGTTCATTCCATGCTCAACCGTATGGTCGAGCTGGCTTCCAAGTCCGCCAACGGCACCTACACCAGCCAGGAGCGGCAGGCCCTGCAGGATGAGGTAAACTCCCTGCTGGACGAAATCGACAGAATTTCCAAGTCCGCCAACTTCAACGGCACCAAGCTGCTGGATGGTACTATGGGATTGAATCAGGAAGTTTTCTCAAAGTTTACTGAGGTAGATGCTATTAAAGCTACTACTGGTGACATTGATATTTCTAAGCTGGTTGCCAAGGAAGCAGATGGTTCTCCCAAAGTCCATATGGAAGGCAGTTCAGTGGCTGCCGCCACCCCTTCTGCTACGATCGACCTGGGCGACCTGAAGGTTACTGGCAGCAAAGATGGCGATAAAATGGTGATCAATGTTGCTGGAACAGATTACACCATTGAAGCTGCTGCCGATGGTGATTTTGATACCACTACCAAAATTGCGGGTCTTCTGGTAGCAGAGCTGAACAAGGGTATCAACAGCGCCGACGGTACTACTACCAGTGCAAATGCCATGAAGATTGGTGACGCTGCCTTTACAGCTGCGGTTGCTGGCGACACAATTACCTTAACTTATGCTGGTTCTACTGTTGGCGGTGCCTGGAAGAATGAGGCCGCCTTCAGTGGTGACGCTGCGAGTGCTGACAAGATCAATAAGGCCCTGGGTTTTGATGTACAGGTAAAATCCGTCACGACCGCTGCTGGTATGCGTGAAGGCGATGTGATCCACAAGGCTATCAACGTTGCACAGGCTGCTGCGAAAGTGGATGCTACCAAAGCAGGTATTGATATTAACCTAGCAGAGCTTGTTAAAGAAGGAAATACTTTAACAATTGATGGTACTACTTTTATTTTTAAAGTAGGTGCAGATAGCGAAATTGAGGATGCTGGTGTGGCTGGTGGCAGTACCGCTACAGGAAAAGATGCTGACGGAAATACTATCATTGATGTAAGTACAGCTAAGACTCCTGAGGAGGCAGTTCATAAGGCAGCTGACCTATTGAGCAAGCAGACAATCGCTGCTGCTACTGCTGGAGACGGAACACGCACATGGAAAATAGGTGTCAATGGCGATGGAACTACTATCCATATTGACCAAACAACAGCTAGTAAGACTGGCTCAGAATTAAAGAGCTATGATGATGTGGTAGGCGTTATCAAAGCTAAAGGCACACCTACCGAGGCCAAGAGCGCAGGCACCCAGATTACTGTTGATCCTTCCAAGATCAATTCCGGCGATTCCCTGAAGATTGGCGACAAAAAATATGTCTTTACCAAGGATGCCGATACTGAAATTGAGAAGGATGCCGTCAGAGTAGTAATGGGTGATGATCCTCTCGCCGCTTTGAAAACAGAAGTGGATAAGAGCGAGTACAATGTTGAAATTACTGACGGAGCTGACGGCAAGAAGCTTCTTACCGTTTACTCAGACAAGACTGACGCAACCACAGCTCCTATTGTAGCCGGCGGCGGTCTGACCCTGCAGATTGGCGATACTGCCGACATCTTCAACAAGATGAGCGTGACAGTTGCCGATATGAGCTCTAAGGGTCTTGGTCTGGAGCACCTGAAGGAAGTTGGCATTATGACCGAATCCAGCGCCAGCGACGCCATCGACACAATAAAGAAGGCTATCAACACTGTTTCTTCTACACGTGCCGGAATGGGCGCTCTCCAGAACCGTCTGGAGCACACCATCAACAACCTGGACGTTGCTGTAGAAAACCTGAGCGCAGCCAACAGCCGTATCCGTGACACCGACATGGCAAAAGAAATGATGAACTACACCAAGATGAACGTACTGGTACAGTCCGCCCAGGCAATGCTGGCCCAGGCGAACCAGCAGCCCCAGAGCGTGCTCCAGCTGCTGCAATAATCGTACTAAAAATACGTTTGTCCAGGTTATATGGAACCAAAGCAAAAATCCCCGATTAACCGCATAAGGTAAACCGCCCAGCCCTATAGCCGACAAGGGGGCGGGCGGAGGAAAAGGGAGGGTATGTGGCCACATACCCTCCCTTTGTTGTGTTGACTTTTAGGAGGGAATCAGGTAATCTATAAGTAGAAGGAGATGATCGTATGCCGAAAGAACTGACTACCCTTTCTCTGGATTCTGAAGTCAAAGCTAATGCAGAAACAAGGGCGGCTTTAGAAGAAGGAGATCAGATGCTTGCTGATCCAAATACAAGGAAATTTTATAGTGTTGAGGAACTATTTGAAGAACTAGAGAGCGAATGAAATACAAAATTGAAGGAGACAGTAATGGTGAAGGAAGCCCCCGCGGCAGAAGCCAAACAGAAAGTAAAAGACAGCGTATTTACCCATTTGTTTAGTGAACCGGAATATTTGCTGGAATTGTACCAGGCGCTGCATCATGAGGACTGTACAGTAAAAGAAAAAGATTTAAAAATAGTAACAATAAAAAATATCCTGGTAGACCAATGGTATAATGATTTGGGGTTTATAGTAAGGGATTTATTGATAGTATTAGTGGAGTGCCAATCAACTTGGTCGCTGAATATAGTGTTGAGGCTGTTCCTATACTTGGCGCATACGTACCAGCAGTATATAACAGAAAATCAGATTAATGTCCACAGCAGGACAAAGATAAATCTTCCAAAGCCGGAACTATATGTAATATATACCGGGAAACGAAGAAAAAATATGTCGGGAAAAATATCTCTGGCAGAGAAATTTTTTGGCGGTGATAAATCTGTCCTTGATGTAAAAGTAAAAGTGATATACGACGGGAAAAAAGGGGATATAATAAACCAGTACTGTACCTTTACGAAGGTGCTGATGGAACAGATAGGAAAACATGGCCGGACGCGGGAAGCAATTATGAAGACAATCCATATTTGTGAGGATAAAAATGTATTGAAGAAATTTTTGGAGAGCAGAGAGAAGGAGGTAGTAAATATTATGATGACGTTGTTTAGCCAGGAATATGCTGATCGGGTAAAGAAACGGGAACTTGAGGAAAAAGGCCGAAAAAAAGGTCGTAAAGAGGGAAATATGGAGGCAGCATATAAATTTTATAAGAGCGGAACCCCTGTTGAAAATATTTCTGAATTGCTGGACATTCCAATAAAGGATTTGCAGAAATGGTTTAAGAGAATTGAAAAACAAGAGAAAGAACCCTTGGACTAAATAAACAGAAAAGCATAGCCGCTTTTTGCAGCTATGCTTTTCTAATACCTGGAAAAACTTTTTATTTCTGCCCATAATAGGCGTTGGGGCCGTGTTTCCTTAAAAAGTGCTTGTCCAATAAAACCTGCTGCATGGGTTCTAGCCTCTCAGCCATAGCCAGGTTATGCCAAGCCATCATTGCGACTTCTTCCAGCACAACAGCGTTGTGAACTGCCTGGGATGCGTCTTCCCCCCAGGCAAACGGCCCATGGGAATGTACCAGAACCGCAGGAATATCTATTTCGGCAAGCCGCCCAGGGGACTTTTCCGCCAGCCTGCGGAATGTTTCCACAATTACTTTCCCGGTTTCAAGTTCATACTCGCCTTTAATTTCCTCCGGGGTCATTTTGCGGGTACAGGGGATTTCCCCATAAAAGTAGTCCCCATGGGTTGTTCCCAAAGCTGGGATACCCCGTCCAGATTGGGCCCAGATAGTCGCCCATCGGGAATGGGTATGCACAATCCCCCCGATTTTTGGAAACTGGCGGTATAATTCCAAATGGGTGGGCGTATCGGAAGAAGGCCGAAGCTCTCCTTCCACAATCTTCCCATCCAAGTCAACAACTACCATTTGTTCCGGCTTCATCCCGTCGTATTCTACACCGGAAGGCTTTATCACGACAAGCCCCTTTTCCCGGTCTATCGCCGATACATTCCCCCAAGTAAACGTTACCAATCCATACTGCGGAAGCTGTAAATTTGCTTCACAGACGGATTTTTTCAGAGCCTCCAGCATGATGCAACAGCCTTTCTTATTATTTTTGGGATGCAGATTTTTTAATTTGCTTCAGACGTTTCATAACATCGTTTGACCCACGCCCAAAGTAATCATGGAGGATGCTGTATTCCGCATACAGTTTATTATAGGCTTCCACATTTTCAGGGATCGGGGTATAAATTTCATCGCGGAGCTTGCCCATAGCTTTAGCAGCATCCATGACAGAATCATAACCGCCCTTTTCCTTTCCGGCTGCAACTGCCCCGAAAATAGCTGATCCCAACGCTGGCCCTTGGGTTGATCCTGCAATATGGATTGGCAGGCCGATAACATCCGCGTATATCTGCATTGTCATAGGGTCTTTCTGGGATATGCCGCCGGATGCGTAAAATTCTTCTACCGGAACGCCGTTTTCCCGGAATGTTTCAATAATTTTACGGGTGCCAAAAGCAGTTGCTTCAATTAATGCCCGATAGATTTCTTCTGGTTTGGTTTGAAGGGTCATACCTAAAATCACTCCGGTGAGGTCAACATCTACCAGGACAGAACGGTTCCCGTTCCACCAGTCCAAGGCAAGCAGGCCGCTTTCGCCGACCTTGTATTTTTCTGCTTTGCTTCGGAGAAACTTATGGATATTCATGCCTTGTTTTTGGGCTTCATCATAATAAGACTTTGGCAGGCAATTGTCAATAAACCATGCGAAATGATCCCCTACGCAGGACTGCCCGGCTTCATACCCAAAAAATCCGGGAAGTATGCCATCTTCAACTACCCCGCAGATTCCAGGAACCTTTACTTCCTTGTCTGATATAAGCATATGGCAGGTAGAAGTTCCCATAATTGCCAGCATTTTTCCGGCGCTGTCAATTTTGACAGCGGGAACTGTTACATGGGCATCTACATTTCCAACTGCCACGGCGGTTCCAGGATTTAACCCAGTAAGTTTGGCGGCAGATTCGGTTAATTCTCCAGCCTTTTCCCCTAAAGGCGTAACAGGGCCGCTGAACTTTTCGTCAATGACGTTTTCCAGGCGGGGATCAAGGGATTTGTAAAATTCCTTTGAGGGATAACCCTCGCTTTTGCTCCACATGGCTTTATAACCTGCTGTACAGGAATTACGGGTTTGTTTGCCTGTTAGCTGCCAGACTACCCAGTCCGCAGCCTCGACAAATGCGTCCATTGCTGTATAAATCTCCGGGGATTCATCAAGAATTTGCCACAGTTTGGGAATTGCCCATTCTGATGAGATTTTCCCACCGTAACGCGGCAGCCATGTTTCACCCCGTTCTGATGCCGTTTGATTCAGACGGTTTGCCTTGTCCTGTGCTGCATGGTGCTTCCAAAGCTTTACATAGGCGTTTGGATTTTTGGAGAATTCAGGAAGGAAGCACAACGGGGTTCCATCGGATTTAACCGGGAGAACTGTACAGGCCGTAAAATCTATTCCAACCCCAATGACATCTGATGGATCAATTTTAGATTTTGCCAAAATATCTGGAATTGTATGGGAGAATACATCAAGATAATCCTGGGGGTGCTGCAAGGCCCAATCTACCCCTAATTTTGTTCCATCAGGAAGGGACTCATCCATGACAGCATGGGGGTAATTGTATGTACTATCTGCAAGTTCCTCGCCAGTAGCGGTATTGACAAGAACTGCTCGCCCGGATAGGGTTCCAAAATCTATGCCTATTGAATATTTGGACATGATGCCTACCTCCAAACCTTAATATAATGTAATTATACAGGTAATTTTGGGTAATTGCAAGATTGTACTGGAAAATAGGGCCAAGTGAAAATGTATGTTGAAAATTTTGGTGGTGTATCTTTTTAAATATAGAAGGCTATAAAATTTAATAGAAAGATTTTGAATTCAAAAAAATTTTTCAGAATCTGTGGTATCAATAGATATGACCCATATTGAAAAAAGAGAGTAGATTCAAATGT
>CAOJXI010000044.1 GCA_948465665.1 uncultured Clostridia bacterium
CCTCCATGTTTTTTCGGATAAATGGCCGCTCCCCTTCGATTACGTCAAAGGCAAGCCCGCCAATTTTCCCCTCTTTCAGCCCGTCCCGCACTGCCTCCCAGTCAAAGAGCGCGCCGCGGGAAGTGTTTACCAAAACCGCGCCGCCTTTCATCTGCTGGATGGCTTTCCGGTCAACCATGTGCCGGGTCTGGTCGGTCAGCGGGCAGAGGAATACCAAAATATCACAGCGGGCATAGATTTCCTCCAAGGGAAGATATTCTGCATACTGAGCCACAAGGTCAGAAGGATATAGATCATAGGCGTACAATTTTCCGCCAAAGCCGCTGAAATTCTGGACAGTGGCTGTCCCTATCCGACCTGTTCCAATGACGCCGGTGGTCAGGTTATGGATTTCACGCCCGCACATCCCCTCAATGGAAAAATCCATCTGTGCAACGCGCCGCTGCTGCTCCCGCATATTCCGCAGGATTTCCAGGGTCATCATAACGGTATGCTCGGAAACCGCGTTGGGCGAATAGGCGGGAACGTTGGCGATCTTTATCCCCAGGCTTAAAACAGTATCAACATCAATATGGTCAATCCCGGCGGAGCGGGTCAGCAGATATTTCACGCCGCCCCTTTGCAGGATTTTCGCTGTGGCGGCGTCCACCTGGCAGCTTACGCTGATAAACACCGCATCACAGCCCTCGGCAAGATGGGCTGTGGATTCCTGAAGGATTTCATGGCAGCTTTTAACTTCCCAGCCGAACTTTTCTGCATAACGGGAAGCGTGGGGGCCTTCGTCCCGGCGGAGGCCGTATATCATAATTTTCATGTGGTTTCCCCCTTTTTTATTTGTAGTATTTGTATGGGGAAACCGGGTTATTCTTAATTTTTAAATAAAGCTCTTATTAAAAAACTCATCATAAATACCGTTCAATTCTGCATTGTTCATAAACCTTTTTGCCCAGCAGCGTGATCGCCTGAGCCGGGCACAGGCTGATACATCTATAACACATGGTACATTTATTACCAGCAACAGTCTGGCCTTTGCTTATAGATATATTTTTCATAGGGCAGGCCGAAACACATTTACCGCATCCAACACATCTGTTTTTGTCAATTTTTAACTGACTTGAGTAATTCTTTGTTTTATTGTAAAAGTATAATCTTTGGCCGAAAAGTCCCCCCAACCGATTATAAAAACGCAGTCCATCCTGTGGTGGACATCCTTTTTTTAAATCCTGTACAGCTTCTTCAATTTTCTGTTCGGCTTTGGATACTAATCCCCGGTTTTGAGCCAGCGTCCGTTTCAATGCCCTCTCATCGCCAATGCTGTCAGGCATTTTCAAATGAAGGCCCCCTGTTATAACCGCGCCGTACCCTGTCAGCAGCCGAGCAAGCATCCCTGCCCCATCCCCGCTGAATAGTCCCATAGTGGCAATGACAAAAATCTTTTTGCGGTTCCACACATTTGGATGACTATCGACAAAATCCTTCAAAATTTTAGGAATGTTGCTGAACTGTACTGGATAGCCTATGATAATTTCGCTATGGGCATTTAACTTTTGGATTACAGTTTCTTCTTCGATGGAAACCGCTTCTGCCCCAGGGTCATATTCATATATAAACTTCTCGATACAATATTTTGTGTTTCCCGTCCCGCTAAAGTATATTCCAATCATAATATAAATGACCTCCTTGTTTCTGCTGTGAAAAAGTTTTGCCAGAGCAGCTTTTAAAAATCCCTCACCCCTGTACCATGGCCCTGATTGCCTGTTCCACAGCTTTATTGAGCGTTACCCCTTCAGCCTGGGCTAGTATAGATATTTTTTTATGCAGTTCGGGGGAGATATGAACATTGAACATTCCGCTGTACTCTTTCTGAGGTATTTTCCCAATCTCTTCACAAAATTCCAGGTAGTCATCTACGGATTTATGAAATTCCTCCTCCAGATCTTTTGCGCTTTCAGACTGGAAGTCCACCGAATCATCAATTCCGAGGATTGTTCCATAAAAAATATGATCTTCAGAGGAATATTCCGGTCTCGCAGAATATCCCTTATAACGCAGCAAATCACTATTCTTCATATATGACCATGCTCCTTCAAAAATTTGACAACTGAATCAACTGCGGCTTTTGCCATCTCATCTCCTGGATGGGGTTTATGGAGCAAAAGAATCGCTTGTGTACCCGGATGATAGAATTTTACTCTTGATCCTGATGTTGCCCCTTTATTAGATTCCAAGTACCCAAAGTGTGGCATTACTTTACAAAGATCAGAGAACTTAAGAACCTGTATTCATAACCGGGGGATGCTGTCTGAGCGGTTGTGAATACAGGTTCTAAGTCCTTCTGGTACTCGCTGCTGATAGGAACTGCAAAAATAGCGGAACTGAAAAAGCCCGTATATATAGATATTCAAAAAGTATTTTTCAGACTAATTTTACAGCATTTCAAAAGAAATTCGTATAAAGTGTTGAACAACAAAGCAAAAAGCTATATACTGGAAACATAGTCAAATATAATCCATTTGAACATTAAGTTGGAAAAGGAGAAAGACAGCATGGAAACAAATGATAGAGAACAGCTTCCTAAAATTCCAAAATCCTTCTGGCGGGAAAATTTATTGGAGGAGGAAAGTTTTGCAGAATATATATACCTTGTAATGAAGCTTCTCGATTCAGATGACGATATTGGGAAAAAAATTGTTGAAGAAGTCTTTAAAGAACCCAACATGGAGGACATAGAGCAAAAGGAGTATCTAAGCCGGATTTCCACCCCGGAAGAAATGATTAAATTTGTGCGCCATCCCTGGAGTCTGTCAAATATCCCTTTCATTCTCCAAAAGGCAGAGCAAATGGAAAAAGACTTAATTCCGTTAATCCTAAAACGATATCAGACAAGCACACAGTCTGTTTTCATAGAAAATGCGGTTCAGATCTTAGACAAATGCGATATTATTTATATCAGGCAGTTGAAAGATATGTTCAGCAATATTCGGAGCCCTTATGCCCGTTCTTTGGCCTGCCTGGTATTTGCGGCGCGGAAGGAATATGATACGATCCCGCTCATTATGGACGAATACCAGAAAATGCTGGAATATGACTATGATGACTGCGACGGCGAGTATCTTTCAAATGATGAGGAGGAACATGAGCCCGTTGATTATGAGGACGGCCCCCTCTTAGCCCTTTACCTGCTGTATGACAAATTTTAATTTTGATGTGAGAGACAGTTCAATAGCCGTCTCTCATTTTTTCCATCATATAATAAACATTGCATCTCCCAAGCTATAAAACCGATATTTCTTCTCTACCGCCAGCCGGTAAGCCTCCATGGTATGTTCATACCCGGCAAAGGCACTGACCAGCATAATCAAAGTGCTTTCCGGCAGATGAAAGTTTGTAACCAGCCCATCCAGCACTTTAAATTGGAACCCAGGATAAATAAAAATATCTGTCACTCCGCTGCAAGCCCGAATTTCCCCATAAGCAGCAAAAGCTGATTCCAGCGTCCGGCAGCTTGTAGTTCCAACAGCGACCACCCTTCCCCCGGCGGCTCTGGTATCATTGATTTTCCGGGCGGTTTCTTCTGGGATAAAATACCGCTCTGTGTGCATATGGTGGTCGGTAATCTCCTCTGCCTTTACAGGCCGAAAGGTTCCAAGCCCAACATGAAGGGTAACATAGGCTGTTCCAATCCCCTTCCCTTCCAGCGTTTCCAGAAGTTCCTTTGTAAAGTGCAGCCCGGCGGTAGGTGCGGCGGCAGAGCCGTTTTCCCTGGCGTAAACGGTTTGATACCGCTCTTTATCCTTTAATTCCTCTGTAATATAATGAGGCAGGGGCATCTGTCCCACCAAGTCCAGAACATGGAAAAAATCTCCGTCGTATTCAAAACGGGCGATCCGGTTGCCGTCCGGCAGGACTTCCTTTATCTCCGCTTTCAGCAGGCCACTGCCAAAGACAAACCTCGCCCCTGGCTTTGCCTTCCTGCCCGGCCGCACCAGGGTTTCCCATTCGTCCTTTCCCTTCTGTTCCAGCAAAAGGAACTCCATCGCCCCGCCGGAACCTTCTTTCTCCCCCAGCAGCCGGGCGGGAATCACTCTGGAATCGTTCATCACTAACAAATCGCCAGGACGGAGCAGATCCGCAATTTCGTAAAAATGCCGGTGGGTACATCTTCCTGTTGCTCTGTCCATACATAAAAGCCTGGAATGATCCCTTGGCTCCGTGGGGGTCTGGGCAATCCGTTCTTGGGGCAGATCATACCAGAAATCGCTTGTGCGCATGATACTATCTCCTTATTTTATCTTCTTTATCATTGTCAAACATGAAAAAGGACAGCCATAGAATGTCCTTTCTATTATAATACATTTCGTTCTGTCTTTCTCTATCTGTTCCCTACAAAAACGGCTGGATAAAATGGCGGTTTTATGGAATTTCTAACGAATCCGCAAAGAAAACAAAAAATTTTCCCTCAATAAATTGACAGTCCCCCTTCTTCCGTGATAAAATGCAACTAGCATTTATTAAAAGCATATAATAATAGAAAAGAACACCGGATAGAGGCGCGTCTTTCATCAGTAACCCATGCCAGACTGCCAGGTCGCCTACGTATGGAAGAAAGGGAAAGTCGCCGAAGGCAGATTGGCTGGCAGCCGTTTGCCTGGTTGCAGCTCCAAAAAGGACTGTAACTGTCATCATGCAATTAGTGATGGAGAGCTATCGGAGGATACAGCGGAAGGCTTTGGAAATCAAAAGGTATTTCCGCACTCCCTGTTTTTCCAAACCCATCGGATATTGCAGAAGGAATCGCTGGTTGTTCAACCAGCTTTTTTCTTATCCGCAGTCCTGTTCCCTGCGCCATTTGACGCAAAAAAACATATAATAGATTGGAGTTACTATTATGAAACAGTTCAACGTCGCCATCATCGGGGCTACCGGAATGGTAGGCCAGCGTTTTATTTCCCAACTGGAAAACCACCCCTGGTTCCGTGTTGCCCTTGTAGCAGCTTCGGCCCGTTCCGCTGGAAAAACCTATGAAGAAGCAGTTGGAAGCCGCTGGGCCATGTCTTCCTCTATTCCAGAGGCAGTCAAAAATTTAGTGGTTATGGACGCGTCTGCGGATGTGGAAAAAATCGCCGCTGCCGTTGATTTTGCTTTCTGCGCGGTAGATATGCCCAAAAATGAAATCCGTGAACTGGAAGAACGATACGCAAAAGCGGAATGTCCCATTATGTCCAACAACTCTGCCAACCGTTCCTATTCCGATGTTCCTATGATTATCCCGGAGCTGAACCCGGAACATGCAGAAATCATCCCCATCCAGCGCAAACGCCTGGGAACCAAACGGGGCTTTATTGCCGTCAAGTCCAACTGCTCCATTCAAAGTTATGTCCCCGCCCTCCATCCCCTGCTGAAATATGGCGTGACTGACGTTTTAGCCTGTACCTACCAAGCCATTTCCGGGGCCGGAAAGACCTTCCAGACCTGGCCTGAAATGGTTGACAACCTGATTCCCTACATCGGAGGCGAGGAAGAAAAGAGCGAGCAGGAGCCTTTAAAAGTTTGGGGCAAAATAGAGAATGGACAGATTGTCAATGCGGTTTCCCCCAACATTACTACCCAATGCTTACGGGTTCCTGTGTCCGACGGGCATACTGCCGCAGTGTTCGCCAGGTTCCGGGAAAAACCCTCCATTGGGCAGATCAAGGCTGATTGGGCAGCGTTCCGGGGCGTTCCCCAGGAGCTGGAACTTCCCTCTGCCCCCAAGCAGTTTATACATTATTTTGAGGAAGACAACCGCCCCCAGGCCCGGCTTGACCGGAATCTGGAAGGAGGTATGGCGGTTTCTGTCGGCCGTCTGCGCCCGGATACACAGTATGATATAAAATTTGTATGTTTGTCCCATAATACCCTGCGGGGCGCGGCAGGCGGCGGCATCCTCATGGCAGAACTTTTGGCTGCCAAAGGCTACCTAGATTAAACCTCAATGCCGAGCGAAAACCTTAGTCGATATAACCCCCAAACGATTAAAAGCTTTGGCCGCTTTCTCGAAAGCGGCAGGGGTCCAGGGGACAGAGTCCCTGGTCGCGTCCGCAGACGCGAAACACCCTAAACCAAAAGGTACAGATAAGCTAAAAAACAAATTGGAAAAGCCCGTTTTTAAATTGTATAAAAGGTGGTAAATGCTTCAAAGGCAATCAATCCATCAAAGGATAAAAAGATGGGCTTTTGCACCAAGCGAAATATCTATGTTTCGCTAACCGGGCGATGGCGCTCCATGTAACGAAACGTCCCCAAAAAATCCCCCAACAAGCCAAAACAGGAGGCATGATATGATATGAAAAAAACAATATTCACTGGTTCTGCTGTCGCAATCATTACCCCCATGTACCCGGACGGCAAGGTCAACTATGAGGAACTGAAAAAACTGGTGGATTTCCAAATCAACAATGGAACAGATAGCATTGTCGTCTGCGGCACCACGGGAGAATCCGCAACATTAAGCGACGATGAACATGTCCAGGTAATCAAGGCCGTCATCGACCATACAGCGGGACGGGTTCCGGTTATCGCCGGAGCTGGCAGCAATGATACTTCATACGCCTGCTGGCTTTCCAAGGAAGCCAAGGCCCTTGGGGCGGACGCCCTTCTCCATGTAACCCCTTACTATAATAAAACGTCCCAGACAGGATTGATCCGCCACTTTAACGCTGTTGCAGATGCTACCGACCTGCCGGTTATCCTCTATAACGTCCCATCCCGGACGGGAGTCAATATCCGCCCGGATACTTACTGGGAGCTTTCCAAGCATCCCAACATCGTGGCGGCCAAGGAAGCCAACGGCAATTTTTCCGAAATTGTTAAAACTGCTGCCCTATGTGGCGATGAGCTTACCCTGTATTCCGGCAACGACGACCAAATTGTCCCTATGCTGTCATTAGGCGGTAAAGGGGTTATTTCGGTTCTTGCTAATGTTATGCCCAAGGAAACCCATGAAATCTGTTCCCTGTTCTTTGAGGGAAAAATCCAGGAGAGCGCAGCCCTGCAAAAAAAGCTCCTTCCCCTGATTAACGCTCTGTTTATGGATGTAAACCCCATTCCGGTAAAGGAAGCAATGACCTTAATGGGCTATGCCGCTGGTTCCTGCCGCCTGCCTCTGGACGCGCCGTCTGAAGAAGTCCGTTATACGCTGACCAGTGAAATGAAGACATTAGGGCTTCTTGCCTGAGTCCAGTTTTTTATTTTTCCGATGCAGCGGAGGTCATCCCCGCTGCATCCCGTTTTCCCAAAATCCGGGACAAGCAATCAATAAAAAGGAAGTGTGAACCATATGACCCGAATCATCCTTTCCGGCTGCAACGGCACAATGGGCAAAGTTATTACCAACTGCGTAAAAGCGCGGGAAAACTGTGAAATTGCAGCAGGGATTGACCTGAACACTGCCGCAGAAAACGGATTTCCGGTATTCTCCAAAATAGAGGAATGTAATGTGAAAGCGGATGTGATACTGGATTTTTCCCATCCATCGGCACTGTCCGGGATATTGGCATACGCAAAAGGACATCACATTCCCGCAGTCGTCGCAACAACTGGGCTTTCCTCCCAGCAAATCGCCTTTATCCGGGAAACATCCAAGTTTGTTCCCCTGTTTTTCTCGGCAAATATGTCCTTAGGAGTCAACCTTGTGGCAGAGCTGGCGCGGAAAGCAGCCTCTGTTCTGTCAGATACTTTTGACATAGAAATCCTGGAAAAGCACCACAACAAAAAAATCGACGCGCCCAGCGGCACAGCCCTGATGCTGGCTGATGAAATCAACGACGCGCTGGGCAGCACGAAAGAATATGTTTTTGACCGGCACAGTGTCAGCAAACGCCGGGAACCGAAGGAAATCGGCATCCAATCCATCCGCGGCGGAACCATTGTCGGGGAGCATGAAATCCTGTTCGCAGGGCCGGACGAGCTGATTTCCATCAAACACACCGCCATGTCAAAGGAAATCTTTGCGACAGGGGCGGTAAATGCAGCGCTGTTTATTGCAAAACAGCCTAATGGGCTGTACAGCATGAAAGAAATGATAGCACAAGCATGAAAGGAGAATAGAATATGAACGGCGTATCAAAGCTGACCCTGACAGAAGACGTTTCGGTCATCACCTTTAATAAGCTTTCGGCAGAGCCGTCCAACGTGGCAAAAATCCTGAACCGGTTTTCTGAGGAAGGGATCAACATTGACATGATCTCCCAGACAGTGCCCAACAGCGGGGAAATCAGCCTTTCCCTGACGGTTTTCTCAGAGGATTTGATGAAAGCCCTCTCTTTATGCAATCAGTTAAAGGAAAGCGTATCCGCCCTGCGCCCCCTGGTGAGCAGCGGGAACTGTAAATTGCAGCTATACGGGGAAGAAATGCGCTCCATGCACGGGGTTGCGGCAAAGGTGATAGATGTAATTGCTTCTGCCGGGGAAGAAATCTACCTGGTTACTACTTCTGAAGTAGATATTTCGGTGCTGCTCCCAAGGGACAGGGTTCAGGAAGCAGTATCCGCTTTGGAAAAAGCCTTTGGGGTTGTGTGCGAGTAACAAAATGGAACCGTTTCCCTTTGGTGGAACGGTTCCATTTTGTTATGTTTAGAAAACCAACTCGCCCAGCGAGTGATTTTCTAAACACAAACAGAGTGATTCCCTGATCAGAGAAACCACTTTTTTGTAAAAACCGCAGGCTGTTCCTCCTACGGTTTCCAGTGGATTGATTGATATCAGTTCAGGCTAAGTTCCAGGTTCAGCGTCCTGTTGGTAAACCCCAGTTTCCGGTAAAAAGCTACTGCGCCCTGGTTGCAGTCCCACACTGACAGCTCTGCGCCAACTGCCTTTTTCTCCCTGGCAATGCGGAAAGCCTCCTGACAGACCATCTCCCCTATTCCCTGTTTCCTGTAATCCTCATCTACACAAATATCGTCCAGGTATGCCAGCTTCCGGGGAACGCACAGCGGGTTTTTGCGTTCCCGCCAAAACAGGAAGCACATCCCCACCAGCTTTTCCCCATCCATGGCACCAATCACACGGTTTTCCGGGTCTTCAAATATCTCTATGTACCTCTCCTGGGTGATCGGAGTATCGGAAGCCAGATAAAAATCCGGCCTCAAGTCCGAATGGATTTTATGGAGCTGCCGGAAAAGCCGCAGAACCTTGGGATAATCCTCCACACCTAAAAATGCAATTTTTATCTGTGCCATACCATATTCCTCCTGTCACAAAGATTTGACTATTTAAATGAATAATACCCTAATAACCAATAAACCTTGAATGTTAATATGCGTTGCTTGCAGCAACGGGCAGTTTTTTTATACAATATTCAAGAAAGGAGTTGATCCCTGATGTTAAGTGAAAACATTAAGGCAATCAGAAAATCAAAAGGGATTTCACAAGAAGCGCTTGCCATTAAACTAAACGTGGTACGGCAAACAATTTCCAAATGGGAGAAGGGGCTGTCGGTTCCCGACTCTGAAATGCTGCTCTCCATATCAGAGGTGCTTGAAACACCTGTAAGCGTTTTGCTTGGGGAAACTGTTATTGAGCCGGAGTATGATGATTTAAAAGCGATTTCCGAAAAACTGGAGACGATCAACTTACAGCTTGCACAAAGGAACGCCAGGATAAGAAGAATGTTCCATTGGATGTTTATTTTATTGTGCGCGGCAATCATAATAATTTCTGCGGCCTTAATAGCATTAAACAGCCCTTACTTAAATTGGGATTACAGCGACCCTGAAACTGCAATAGCCGGAACAGCCTTTCACGCATTTGAATGGCTGTTTCTCAGGTTCGCGCCAGTTGTCCTGACAGGGGCAGCGGTT
Source organism: uncultured Clostridia bacterium (assembly GCA_948465665.1). GTDB lineage: Bacteria > Bacillota > Clostridia > Oscillospirales > Ruminococcaceae > UBA1405. The sequence continues at coordinate 9,840 of CAOJXI010000044.1, forward strand.
GGAGTTTACTTGACACGGAAGAAAGCATAAACGTTCCTGTTTCCGTGATATAGTATCACTTTTTTACTTCGTCGAATTCATGCTCACCGAATCAGCGAAAGGTATCTTTCCCATACTTGGGGGAGCTTCTTTTTAATGAACAGCGCATAAGAGCAGTCCGGTTTTTCAACCATGTTCTGTTCCCTAAGCTCTCCCGCCAAACTATTGTACCACCATTCCAACTGCTTTTCGGTCTTATCTTCAAAACGGCCCACACGCATTTTTCCCTGTTCTATATATTCCTGAAACAAAGCGTAAACATCCAAAATTTCCCGGCAGCCCGTTACCTTCAAAGATTCCTTTGCAAGTTTGGCGCAGGGTATCCCTTTTAAGGCGGTCAATGCGCTTTCCTCTGCTTCCACTTCATAGATATATCCTTTTACCCCTCGGGAAACATCCCTCAAAGCATTGGGATATATTTCATTATAAATGGGGACATCGCCGCCTTTGTCAAAACCATAGGGAAACCAGTAATAAGGCGGTTCAGCCCCATTGCAAAGATAGATGGCGGCTACTGCTTCAATGGCAGTCAAATAGATGTAAGGTTGATCATGGTCTGCCTGCTGCGGCTCCAAAACCTGGATTCCCGCTGTCCTGCTTCCGTGATACAGTTTCACTGACATTCCTCCAAAGGCGCCCGGCAGGTTTCAGATTTCAGAAACCCGCCGGGCCTTGTTTTCCAGCCCTCAAAAATTATAAGGAAATCTTATGGTAAACCTTCTTACCCTTGCGGATGATCATGGCGTTTTCGGAAAGGTCAGCAGCCTTGATTTTGGCGTTGATATCCTCTACCTTTTTATCATCAATGGAAATGCCGCCCTGCTGGATCAGCCTGCGGGCCTCGCCCTTTGACGGTGCAAGCTTTGTGGCAACCAGGACATCCAGAACAGAAGCTTCCCCATCAGCAAACATTTCTTTGCCTAAAACAGTAGACGGCATATTTTCATCGTTGCCGCTGCCGCCAAACAGGCTCTTTGCCGCTGCCAGGGCTTTGTCGGCTTCCTCTTTGCCGTGGACGATGGAAGTTACTTCGTAAGCAAGAATTTCCTTGGCCTTATTGATCTGGCTGTCCTTCCAGCTTTCCATCTCCTCAATCTGTTCCACCGGCACAAAGGTGAGCAGCTTTAAACAGTTAATGACATCGCCGTCGTCCACATTGCGCCAGTATTGGAAGAACTCGTAAGGGCTGGTTTTCTCCGGGTCGAGCCACAGCGCGCCCTTTTCGGTTTTGCCCATCTTCTTCCCTTCCCTGGTTGTCAGGAGGGTAAAGGTCATGCCGTAAACTTCCTCGCCCTTAACCCGGCGTACCAAATCAATACCACCCAGGATATTAGACCACTGGTCGTCGCCGCCGAATTCCATCGTACAGTGATGGTCTTCAAACAATTTCAGGAAATCGTAGCTCTGCATAATCATGTAGTTGAATTCGATAAAGGACAAACCGCGCTCCAGGCGGGATTTAAAACATTCTGCTGTCAGCATCCGGTTGACCGAAAAGTGTACCCCAATGTCCCGCAGCAGTTCGATGTAGTTAAGTTTCATCAGCCAGTCACCGTTGCGCGCCACAATACATTTTTCCGGGGAAATGTCAACCAGTTTTCCCATTTGCTGGAGGAAACAGTCGGCATTGTGGTTGATCTCCTCCACAGTGAGCATCTGCCGCATGTCGGTTTTGCCGGTGGGATCGCCTACCATGGTTGTACCGGTTCCCAGCAGCAGGATAGGCATATGCCCAGCCATCTGCATCCTGCGGATAATCATGAGCTGGAGGAAATGCCCTACATGGAGGCTGTCGGCAGTAGCGTCAAAGCCAATGTAAAAGGTAACTTTGGAATTATCCATGGCTTCCCGGACTTTTTCCTCGTTAGTGCATTGGGCGATAAGGCCCCGGCGTTTAAATTCTTCAAAGAGTGTCATTGTAAATTTCTCCTCTCCCAAAATGGGTTTTTATTTGGCGGCAGGATGCGAAAGGAATACTGAAAACAAAAAGCCCTCTGCTGCAAAACACAGCAGAGGGCGAATAAACCGCGGTACCACCTCTGTTGCCGGATTTCTAAAATCCAGCCACTCTCCGGCACATCCATGCCATAACGCTTTAACGGGCGTACCCGGCCAACCCTACTAAAACTTTAATATTCATTCGGACGGCGGCTCAGTGAAGTATTCGCCTGATGAAGTCCGCGCTTTTTTCCACCAACCAAAAGCTCTCTGTGCCATTCTTCACCGGTTACTTGGTCACGTCTTTGCCATTGCTGATACTATAACACATTGGTTCCAGATTGTCAAGCGGAAATACTATCTTTTTTTATCTGGGGCAGCTCCCCCAGGCAAATACCATTTTCAATTTTGCCGCGCTCCTCCTGGGCTGTATCCACCATTTCGCGCGCAGTACGCAGGGAAGCATCGGTAATATTTTCGCCGCTGATAATGCGGGCAAGTTCTTCCAAACGCTCCTGCCCCTCTAAAGCAGCTACCCTTGTATATGTCTGCCCTTCCACAGCTTCTTTTCGGATCAGCATATGGCTGTCCCCGCAGGAAGCAATCTGCGCCAGATGGGTTACACAGATTACCTGGCGGCTTCTCGCAGCCTGGGAAAGCTTCCTCCCAATCTTTTGCGCGGCGCGGCCGCTTACGCCTGCATCCACTTCATCGAAAATCATGGTTCCTGCATCGTCCCTAGACCACATAACATTTTTAACAGCCAGCATAATACGGGACAATTCACCGCCGGAAGCAATCCGCGCCATAGGTTTGGGCTGTTCCCCTTGGTTGGCGGAAATCAAAAAGGCTATCCTGTCTATCCCATCCCCGTCCGGGAGGTGGATGTCGTTTTGAACCATCAGCCGGACAGCGGGCATATCCAAAAATTCCAGTTCCGCTTCCACCTGGGAAACAAACTCCTTCCCCGCTTCCATCCTGTGGTCAGAAAGACTTTTTGACAGGCGGTTTACCAAATCCTGCTGGGTTTTCATTTCTTTTTGCAGTTTTTTTATCCTTTCATCAGCAGAGGTAATTGTCCTAAGCTGTTCTTGGGCCTTTTTATAGAAATTCATAATATCCTGGTAGGAACTTCCGTATTTACGCTTTAAGCGGTAAATTTCGTCTAACCGTTCCTCAATCTCATCCAGTTGGGAGGGGTTATAATCCATATCATCCAACTGGTCGCTGAGATCCCGTTCTGTCTCCTGGAGTTCATAAACCATTTCCTGAATCCGTTCGGCGATATCGGCAATATCGGGAAGGAACCTTCCGGCAGTTTCCAAACTGGCGGCGGCGTTTTCCAGCAAAGTAACCGCCCCGGTATATTCCCCATTTTCATCGCCGGATAAACTGTCCCTTGCTTCAGCCAGCCCTGAAAGGATACGTTCAGAATTTTGTATTTTCCGGCGCTGGGCAACAAGTTCTTCTTCCTCACCTGAAGAAAGTTCAGCATCCCGAATTTCCCGAAGCTGATGTTTCAGCAGATCAATTTTCTGTTCTTTTTCCGCTTCGTTCATTTGGAGGGAACGGATTTCCTTTTGGATGGCTGCCAACTGGCGGTATTCCAGCCGGTATTGATCCGCCTGTTCTTCCAAACGCCCAAAGCTGTCGATTAATTCCATTTGATACTCTGGAAGGAGCAGGCGGTTATTATCCCTCTGCCCATGGAGGTCAATTAAATACATCCCTATTTCCTTTAAAACGCTCAGGGTAGCAGGACGGGTATTGATGCGGCAGCTATTGCGCCCGTCAGCGCTGAATTCCCTGGTAATGAGCAGACAGCCGTCTTCATCAGGGGCAAATCCCCGCTCTTCCAGCATATCCCTTGCCCGCTGCCCCAAATCTGTGAACAAAGCGGAAACACAGGCTTTTGTTTCACCAGTGCGAACCTGGTCGCGGTGCATCCTGCCCCCTAGGATGGCGGCAACCGCTCCAATAATGACAGACTTGCCTGCACCGGTTTCCCCGGTAAAGACGTTCAGTCCAGGGGTCAGATCAATAGATGCTTCTTTAACAACAGCCAGATTTTTTATATATAATTGAGACAGCATAACAAAAGCCCTCCATATTTTCAGAACATTGTTTCTACATATCCATCATAGCATACTTTTCCAAAAAGAACAAGTGTTTAGAACAGATTTTCTGAAAATTCGTTTGACAGGAAAAAACAAGCTCATTTGCGGGAGAGAGCTAAGATGAGTACAAGCTGGGGCGGATTAAAAAGGTTTCGGGTCCAGGGGGCTTTCCTAAAAAGCCCCCTGGTCGCGCCCGCAGGCGCGAAATACCCCAGCAGGCTTAAATAAAACAGAACCCTTACCTAAGAGGCAGATACTTAAAGTTTTATGGGAATCCCGCCATTTTCATTAAGGGGGGAGCGCAGGCTGCAAATTTTGCTCTGCTTCCGTGGGGGCAATATGGCGGGATTCTTTGCTGAAGGTTTCCTCTTGCAGCCAGCGGAACAGCCAACGGCTGCTGAGATGGCGTCCCTAGGAGGGA
>CAOJXI010000045.1 GCA_948465665.1 uncultured Clostridia bacterium
GTTTTGTCCAACTCTGCGGAGTTGGACGAAGCGGAAGAAAGCCCGCCTAATGGGGTTGCCCGCCCTAAGCTGGTTCCACTCCCAATCTTATCCCACCCCCTGAGCAATTCCAGCGGGCTTTTGATTTAAATACTGACGAAACGGTTAGTTATCAGTCTCTTAGGTAAGGTTTCCGTTTACTTGTAGCAAGCTGGGGATTTCGCCCTCTGCGGAGGGCGACCAGGGCTGTCTGCCCTGGACCCGACCGGGGGCTTTTGAGGAACAGCCCCCTGGACCCGAAACCTTTTTAATCCGCCTTAGCTTGTACTCATCTGAGGTTATCCCCCGCAAATGAACTTTTCCAAAGCGATTTTGTCAGATTTATACGAAAAAATGCTTTTTTTCAGAATGAATTTCTGATTGTGTTTTTACTGAAATATCGTTTATAATGTAAAACAAATCAATATTTCTCCCGAAACCGAGAGAAAACAAGAGATATTTCAATGAAAGAAAGAAAAAACCGCTTATAAATCTCCATATTCGGCAGAATTCGGAAGAAAGCAGGGATTTATCCAAGAATTTGGTGATTGAGAAAAAATCTCTGTAATGTTATAGTTGTATTTGCTCATAAAACAATCGTTTTTCGGAGGTGGACGCATTGGAAGAAAGGCCAAAATTCCTCCTGGTAGACAGCAAGGTACTTCCAGAGGTTTTTTATAAGGTAGTGTATGCCAAACGTCTTCTTGCAAAAGGCAAAGCCAAAAGTTCTTCAGAAGCCGCAAAATTGGCGGGAGTATCCCGCAGCGCATTTTATAAATATAAAGATTGTGTTTTTCCATATGAAAATAAAATGGGGGACAGTATAGCAACGTTTTCCGCCACGTTGGAGGATGAACCCGGCGTGCTTGCTTCCCTGATTGCGGAATTATATAAAGCTGGAGCTAATATATTAACAGTCAATCAAAGTATACCAGTGGATGGAGTGGCTTTAGTAACGGTTTCCGCCCGGACGATTGGTGTTTTGATGGATGATGATAAGCTGTTGAAGCTGCTTCGTTCTGTATCCGGCGTGGTGGATGTCCGTAAAATTAATTCTCAGTGATTGATAGAAAATGTTTGGAAGGAGTATTCACCATGATTTATATTGCAGTAATGGGATATGGAACAGTTGGTTCTGGTGTGGCAGAGGTTTTTTATAAAAACCGTGAAAGTATCCAGCGGAAAATAGGGAATAAACCTATGGATATTAAATATATCCTGGATTTGAGGGATTTTCCCGACAGCCCTTATGCAGATAAGTTTACAAAGGATTTTAATGTTATTGCCAATGATCCCGACGTTGATGTTGTCGCAGAAGTTATGGGCGGGCTGGAGCCTGCTTTTACCTATACGAAAACCTGCCTGGAACATGGAAAAAGCGTTGTTACTTCCAATAAGGAACTGGTAGCTGCAAGGGGTGCGGAGCTTTTGGAAATTGCGCGCCGGAACAATGTCAATTTCTTTTTCGAGGCCAGCGTAGGCGGCGGTATCCCGATTATCCGCCCGCTTCATTCTTCCCTTGCAGCAAATGAGATTGACGAAATCGCCGGGATTTTAAACGGCACTACTAATTTTATCCTGACAAAAATGATTAAAGAGCAGATGGGGTTTGACGATGCGCTGGCATTGGCGCAAAAGCTGGGCTATGCGGAACGAAATCCCTCCGCAGATGTTGACGGGCACGACGCCTGCCGTAAAATCTGCATTTTGGCTTCCCTTTCTTTTGGACGGCATATATACCCTGAGTTTATCCATACAGAAGGAATCCGCAGCGTTACCCTGGAAGATGTGGCCTATGCCGAAAACTGGGGCGGGGTCATTAAGCTCATTGGCCGCGCCAAACGGGTTTCCGAGGATGGCGAAAAAATCTATGCCATGGTTTCCCCTGCTTTTATTTCCCATGACAGCCAGCTTTCTTCTGTGGATGATGTGTTTAACGGGATACTTGTCAGAGGGGATGCTACCGGGGACGTAGTCTTTTATGGCAAAGGGGCAGGCAAACTGCCTACTGCTTCCGCAGTAATCGCTGATATTGTAGACGCCATAAAGGCAACCTCAACCAGTAAGTCGCTCCAATGGAAAGACGATGGAAAAAATCATGTGCTGGATTATAAACAGCAGTCCGGTTCTTTCTATCTGCGGATGCAGGGCGGCGCTGGCTGTGCCCAGAAAGCAGAGGAAATTTTTGGCGAAATTAAACTCCTGCACCGTCCAGGCCAGCCAAATGACGAATTCGCCTTTGTTACACCTTGTATGACAGAAACAGCCATGGATGAAAAATCTGCTAGGCTTCAGCAAACAGGATGCCGCCAGTTAGCTATGCTCCGGGTTTTGGATTACTGATAACATAGACTATGATAACAGGAGGGATTTTCTGTGGTTAAGGTTAAAATCCCCGCTACCAGCGCTAATATTGGTTCTGGATTCGATTCCCTGGGGCTTGCCGTTACCCTTTATAATTACGTCTTTATAGATGAATTTGACGGCGTCCAGATCAGCGCAATGGATAATGTCCCCATCCCCTGCGATGAATCCAACCTCGTCTATACAACTGCCAAAAGCCTTTTTGAATTGTGCGGCAAGCCTTTTCATGGCCTCCGCATCCATCAGGAAAACAACATTCCCATGGCAAGGGGGCTGGGTTCCAGTTCCGCTTGTATTATCGGCGGGCTTATGGGAGCAAATGAACTGCTGGGCAGGCCCCTTAAACACAATGAACTGATTAACCTCGCCGCTAAAATGGAGGGGCACCCTGACAACTCTACCCCTGCCCTGGTGGGAGGGCTTGTAACGGCTGTCTTGGATGATACTGGCTCGGTTTATTATGTGAAACAGGTTATTAAGCATGATCTGCGTTTTGCTACCTTTATTCCAGATTTTGAACTGAAAACTTCTACTGCCCGCGCTGCCCTGCCAAAGCAGATACCGCATAAGGACGGCGTTTTTAATCTTTCCCGTTCTGCCTTGATGTCAGTTTCCCTGTACAGCGGAAATTATCAGAACCTTAGAATTGCCGCCCAGGATACGCTGCACCAGCCTTACCGTTTGGGCCTGATTAAAGGCGCGGAACAGGTTTTTGACCTTTCTTACCAGCTTGGGGCATATGCCGCCTACATCAGCGGCGCAGGCTCCACTTTGATGGCAATTGTAGACGAAAAACTGACCGATTTTGAACAGAACGCCAGAAAAGTCCTTGATGAGATGGGGCTCACAGGCTGGGAAATCAAAATGCTGGAAATAGACAATCATGGCGCACAGCTCTTTTAAGCGTCTGCGCAGATAGGGGTTTTTCAGGAAAATTTTTTGCAAAGGCCGGTTTTTATTGACCAAAAATTGAATTTTGCTGTATCTTATAATGCGGGGGATTATTCCCAATCCCCTGCAAGACGATTTACAGAAAATGGAGGGAAAAGCATGGGAATTGTTGTACAGAAATTCGGCGGCACATCTGTCGCAAATGCAGAACGGCTTATGAACGTCGCTCGAATTGTCACTGATAAATATAAAGAGGGCAACAGCATGGTCGTAGTGGTTTCCGCCCAGGGCGACACCACCGACGATTTAATTGATAAGGCAATGGAAATCAACCCCCGCCCCAGCAAAAGGGAAATGGATATGCTCTTGTCTACTGGGGAACAGATTTCCATCTCGTTACTGGCTATGGCGATTGAAAAGCTGGGATTTCCAGTGATATCTTTGACGGGATGGCAGGCAGGTTTTCTCACAAACTCCTCCCACAGCCAAGCCAGGATCCGAAATGTCCATAAGGAACGCATTGAAAAAGAACTAGACCAACGGAAAATAGTAATAGTAGCTGGATTCCAGGGGGTCAACCGCTACGACGATATTACAACGCTTGGACGCGGCGGTTCCGATACCAGTGCCGTTGCTTTGGCTGCGGTTCTGCGGGCTGATCTCTGCCAGATTTATACTGATGTTGACGGCGTTTATACCGCTGATCCCCGTAAAGTCCCCAGTGCCCACAAACTAAAGGAAATTACTTTTGATGAAATGCTGGAACTGGCTACCCTTGGCGCTCAGGTTCTGAACAACCGCTCGGTCGAAATGGCAAAAAAATATAATGTTAATTTGGAAGTGCTGTCCAGCTTGGAGAAAAAACCTGGCACAGTGGTTAAGGAGGTCGCAAAAGTGGAAAAGATGTTGATTAAAGGTGTTGCAAAGGACTGCAATGTAGCGCGGATTTCTGTTATGGGCGTCCCAGACGTTCCCGGCGTTGCCTACAAGATTTTTGCGTCGCTGTCTTCTAAAAATATCGACGTTGATATTATCCTCCAATCCATAGGCCGTGACAATACAAAGGATATTTCCTTTACTGTTAGCGCCAGCAACAAAGATGCTGCTATGGAAGTCTGTGAGGTATTTAAAGATACTATGGGCGCTATGGATGTGCTTTGCGACGATAACGTTGCAAAGGTGTCTGTGGTTGGCGCTGGGATGCAGTCCCATCCAGGCGTAGCCGCTTCCATGTTTGGCGCTTTGGCTGAGGCGAATATCAACATTCGGATGATTTCCACCAGCGAAATTAAGATTTCTGTATTGATTGATAAAAATAAAGCGGATGAGGCTGTACGGGCTATCCATGACTCTTTCATCCATTAAGAAGCAAAACAAGGGCAAATTTTGTGCCAAGGGGATTATGCAGCAGCTGTATAATCCCCCTGCACAAATGAAAAGGGAAGAAAAAGTCCCTAAAGAGGAAACTCTGATGCACATAAAGGAATTTTTTCAGAAATTCCTTGACAAATATTTATGGATTTGCTATAATGTTAACTGTTCGTTTCAAAAGAACGGGCCATTAGCTCAGTTGGCAGAGCACTTGACTTTTAATCAAGGCGTCCGGAGTTCGAATCTCCGATGGCTCATAAAATAGAAATAGTATCCTCTGTATAAAATGGAGGATACTATTTTTATATTATGCGATATTGAACCGTTTTACAAAATATCAGAGTTATGCTAAGGCGGAACTTTATATCATTTTTTACTCTAGTGCTCCATCCGGCCAGAAATCGAATCCTGCTTTGGGCTGGATTTCCGCAGGGCTGCGTTATCGTCCTTGACGGGCGGCAGCCCGCCTGCGTCCGATGCCTTGCCCTGCAAAAATTCAGCTCCAAATCATACTCCGATTTCTAACCGGATGGAGCACTAGGAAAAAACGATAAAGTATCCTGAAGTACGTCTTTTTTGTCGTAGTATGTGTTGCAATGAATAATGCTTTTAAATTTTTTCGGGCTTGCGCATAACAGAATCATATGTGCGGCGATTACCCATTCAGGGAGTTTCCATTATTCTATCTTTTCGCTGTCAGCCTTATTTTTCAGCACTTCAACCGCGCGGACGATAGCCGCGGGAATGGGAACCCCCATCAGTCCAGCGTTTTCGATGATGGAAATGGTTTCGTTTACGACAAACGCAATGACAACTGCATCGCGGATAAAATTAGACCCCATCATCAAATCCAGCCGGCAGGCAACCAGCACAATCAGGAGTGTAACGCCCTTTCTGCAAAGCCCCTTCCACCCAACATTGCTTTCCAATGCGCCGTTTTGGGTTTTTTCGGACTTTTGGAACACCCCAGCAACAATCAAGCCGGTTATATAATCAATGCCCATAAAAATCATAAGGGTAATGAGGGCAGCGTCAAAGCCCCCAAACAAAGAGGCAATCCCGCTGCCTATAATTCCAATGGTTGTGCAAATGACTTCTTTCATAACTGCTAACCTCCAATCAGGCAAATCTCCGCTTACTGTGCAATCTGTCCGCATCGCTGTTAGATAATGGATTCTCTGCACCTTTTATAATTATATTATTTTCCTTACCATCATATGATGAAAAGTGGAATGGGGATGAATAGCTTGATAGACCCCTCCACCCATAAACCTTTAATCCTTTTATAACATTATTATAGCAGTCCAGGAAAATAGCGTAAGTCCGATAAAATTAATTTTGCGGCAAAAATGTTGTACCATTGTCATAGTAATCAAAATTTTCCCAGAATAATGTGATTGTTATGCGGTAGCCTTTTGCCTGTATGGAGAAAAATATGGAGGAACTATTTATTTATGCGCTTCTGCTTCAATATGGTTTGACGGACAGGGAAGAATACCTGCAAAGGCTGGATGCGCTTTTTCTTATAAAGGATTCAGATGACTCCCTTTTAGAACTGGAATTCTGCACCAACAACAGCAAAAAGAGTTTATCCCTCCTCATGGAATATTGGGAACAGGCAGTCCGCCCGCTCCATGCAGAAAAATTTGGAAAACCGCTTTTTGTGGGGTTGGAAAAAGCTTATCGCCAGAATATTTTACCTTTTCGGGAATTTGCATCAAGGATATATGGAATATGGCGGGCGCTTCCACAGGATATCAGTATGGAAGAGCCTTTTTGGAAGCTGTCCTATATTGACGACTGTTTATCATGGGGGGATGAGTCTCAGGCAAGGGAGCTGTACCAGGAGACTTTCTGTTTTTATCAATAAACCAATATATAGCAGTCCAAGGAAATAACGCAGTCAGGGGGCTTTAAGAATATACATAAGTATAATTCTTAAAGCCCCCTGGTAATCCTTATTGCTGTCCTACATCCCGCAGCAGCCATGCAAAACCATTGGGATAAAGCTCAATTTCCCGTATCTGGCTGTAATGCGTACCATACATTAATTCCGTATAACTTCCCTCACGGTTCACCCCAGCATGAACAAATTCCGGGCTGAAATTAAACAGACAGATTAATTCCCGTTCACCTGTTCTGCGGCAAAGGGCAAGGACATGGGAATTTCCGCTGTCCTCTGTCCAGACATCCGCCTGCATTTCAAAACATGGTTCCTGTGCGCGGATCATTTCCAAACGCCGCAATCCCTGAAACTGTTTTCCCTGCCGGGTATTGCTGTCAAGGCGCATTTCCGCCAAATCCCATTGGAAATCTCCCCGATGGATATACCTGCTGTCCTCCTGTTTTTCAGGGTTATGGCGATAATTCCAATCATTAAGCTGGCCGATTTCATCGCCGCTGTATATAACGGGGATGCCGCTTTGGGACAACATCCATGCGTGAAGGGTAAGGTCGCAGGAAACAGCGCGTTCCAATTTAAAAGGATTTCTCTCAAAATCCGCTGCTTCCACACCGCATAGGGAAGCGGTTGTACCACAAAGGCGCGCATCTCCCAGCCGGGGATCGTCGTTATAAAGTTCCCCTCTGCTGTCACTGCCAGGCCATTTTCCAGTAAAATAGTCGTTCAGATATTTTTTATGGGGAACTTCTTCTATACCAAACTGTTCCCTCAGCCAAGGATAATCCAATCCCCAGCCAATATCGTCATGGCAGCGGAGGTAATTTAAAAACAGGAAGTCTTTCGGCAAAGAACATACAGCCTCCATCTGCCGCCGCAGTAAGGAAACGTCCCCGGTTGCCAGTGTATGCCATGTAGTTGCCATAGTTGTAACATTATAAAGCATATGACATTCCGGTTTTTCCGTTGTGCCGAAATAGGGGACAACCTTTGCTGGCTCCATTACAACTTCCCCCAATAACAACACACTGGGGCAGACAATTTCACAGGCTATCCGCAGCATCCGTGACAAAGTATGTACCTGGGGCAGATTGCGGCAGGAAGTCCCTAATTCCTTCCAAATATATGGTACTGCATCTAACCGGATAACATCAATTCCCCGGTTTGTTAAATAAAGCAGGTTTTCGGTCATCTCAGTGAATACAACCGGATTTGCATAGTTTAAATCCCACTGGTAAGGGTAGAAATTGGTCATAACAATTTGTCCGTCTTCCAGTTGGGTAAAACTTCCCGGCGCGGTAGTCGGGAACACCTGTGGAACTGTTTTTTCAAATTCCCTGGGGATGTCCCAGCTATCATAGAAAAAATACCGCTCCCGATATTCCTTTTCTCCAGACCGGGCGCGTTTTGCCCAGTCGTGTTCTTCGCTGGTATGGTTCATTACAAAATCCAGGCAGAGGCTGATCCCCTTTTCACGGCAGGAATCAGCAAGCTGCTCCAAATCTCCCATAGAACCTAATTCCGGCTGGACGGCCCAGAAATTGGAAACTGCGTATCCTCCGTCGCTGCGCCCCTTGGGGCTTTCTAACAGGGGCATCAGATGCAGATAATTTACCCCGCACTCCTGCAAATACTCCAATTTCCCTTCTACGCCCTTCAATGTACCAGCAAACGCATTGACATATAACATCATCCCCAACAGATCACGGCGGCGGAACCAATCCGAGTTTTCCTCCCGCTTTTCATCCTGCACCCGCAGGGATTCTTTTCGCTGGCCCCATGCATTCCTGAGCATAGACGTAAAATTTCCAAAGGATTCTGTGTGCTGGGGATACAGGCTGTTATAAAGTTCATGCAGTTCATCCAGCCTGCGGCTTAACCGCTGTTCAAAAACCGTTCCTTTGGGCTGTATTGCTTTCATCAGCTTCCCACCTCCTCAAATTCAGACAAGGTTGGCATGGCTGGAATGGCCCCGCTTCGGGAACAGGTAAGAGATGCCGCCCGGTTGGCAAATGCCAAGATATCCTCCAGCTCCGCTCTTTCCAGACCTTCCAAGGGCTTTCCCTTCCTTTGGCACAGGCGGCTTAATACTGCTCCCAAAAACGTATCTCCTGCCCCATTGGTATCTGCTACCGATACGGGGACGCCAGGCGTGGAAAATGTTTCCCCCTTCCACCGGCAGAAAGCCCCTTTTCCTCCCAATGTCACTAAAATTAAAGAAATGCCCCTTTCTTCCAGAAGGCGGGTACCTTCTTCTAAATCCGGTGTGCCTGTAATAAGGGGAAGTTCTTCTTCAGAAAGTTTAATGATATCCACCAGCGGCAGAGGGATTGTCATCCATTCTATTGCGTCCCTTTCAGTATTCCAGAGCGCTGCGCGGTAATTGGGATCAAAGCTTACCAGACCTCCGGCACGGTGGGCAGTACGGGCAGCAAAGATGGTCGCGCTGCGGGATATTCCAGGCGTAAGGCTGACTGAACCAAAATGCAGGATTTTAGTGTCAAGGACGGCGAACTCGTTTACTTCTTCTGGGGAAAGATCAATATCCGCGCCCCGGATAAATTGGAAACTGCGTTCTCCTGCACCATCAACCGATACTACCGCCATGGTAGTTGGATGGGAAGAAATACGCAGACCTTTACAGTCTACCTGGTTTTCTTCTAAAACACGGCGTAAATAGATGCCGAACCCATCATTGCCTACTTTTCCAATAAAAGAGGTTTTTACGCCTAGACGGGAGGCGGCTACTGCAACATTTGCAGGCGCCCCGCCTGGATTGGCGGAAAATTGGGGAACGCCATATTCATTGAAATGGGTTTGGGTCAAGTCAATTAGAATTTCACCAATAGCTGTAATGTCTGTCATGATGGCCCTCCTTATTTATTTTAACGTGGGTTCGATAAAGCAAATTTGCGGGAATAAGCTAAGATGAGTACAGGCTAAGGCGGATTAAAAAGGTTTCGGGTCCAGGGGGTTGTGCAGCGGAGCTACACTCCTAAAAAGCCCCCTGGTCGCCAGTTCAGCTCTGCTGAACTGAACCCGCCAGGCGCGAAATACCCCAGCTTGCTGAAAGCAAACAGAAACCTTGCCTAAGAGACGGATAACTAGCCGTTTCGCCAGTGTTTAAAATAAAAGCCCGCTGGAATTGTCAGGGGGTAGGATTAGATTGGGATTGGAACCAGCTTAGAGCCTGTTTAGGATCTTAAAACACACTTTTCCAGCGTTTTCCTGTTTCAAACGGAGACGGCCCGTTCCTATATAGATTATAGGGAAAAACGCGAAAATATTGCTTGGGAATTCTGCATTCAGCTTTCTCAATGCGGATTATGCTGTAAACTGGCCTAAGAGCCGCAATCTCAGAAAGCTGCATCGTATTTTTAGAAAGGTTTTTAATGAGATTTCTATAATAACTCACTAAAAATTCCACAGTTTATGCTTGTGAATACGTATTCTTGATATGGATTAAAAAAGGACTATTCCTTTTTTAGTCCTTTTCAAATACTTTCCCGAATCAAAACCTTTCCGGGAAGGGGGAGGTTTAAAGCCGGAATTTCACCGGGGGAATCAATACGATATGCCAAACGGGAAACCGCTTCCTTTGCCATACGGCTAATAGGCTGGGAAACGCTGCTCAGAGATGGATGAAGATACCGGCTCATATAAGTATCGTCAAAACCGATTACTCCCGCCTGACCAGGCGCTGAAATCCCCAAAGAACGCAGAATACTTAAAACTTGCAGTGCGCAGATATCATTATTGGCAAAAATGCCTGCCCTTGGTTCGGGATATTGGAAATATTCCTGTAAATCCTGTTTCAGCCTTTGATCATTATAATACTCGAAACTGCTGAACCGGTCTTCCAGCCCCAAATCCTCAAGGCCCTGCCGGAACCCTAAATACTTTACATCATGATCACGGCCAATAAACAGGAAACGTTCATAGTCCCGTTTGGCGAGGCTATGGGCTACCTGCCTGGAGGCTTCCTCATGATCCAGATACACGGAATCCATTCCCTCCACATGCTGGGTAACTGCCACTATTGGGAAATCCAGCTTTTGGACGCTGCCGTCCAGCCAGAAGGAATTTTTTTCCACCAATGGAACTGCTACCAAGCCATCTACACGATAACGCCGGACAACATCAATATATTCACGTTCCCGCTGTGGGTTGTAATCGCTGTTGAACAGGATGATGCTATATCCCAAGCCGCGCGCTTCCGCTTCAATTTGTTTGGCTAAATCTGCAAAAAAACTATTGGAAATATCTGTCAGCAATACTCCTAAAAGCAGGGTTTTGCTTCCCTGAAGTCCTTTCGCAAGTGCATTTAGCTGATAGTCATGTTCCTTTGCACAGGCTAACACCCGCTCCCTAAGCTCTGGGTCTACATTCATGTTGCCATTGAGTACCCTTGAAACAGTTGCTTGAGAAACATGGGTTAATTTTGCGATTTCAGTCATTGTTATCATATACATTACCTTGAGAATACGTATTCACGCCTTACAATGGACATGATATCACAACATTCTCTCAGAAACAATTCATATTTTAAATAAATTATATATAATGTTTTTGTGCAAAACATCATTTATAGAGGTTATAGCATAACATGAGTTTAAGAAAAAAGCCCACATAGTATGAAATTACGAGCCAAGAGCCTATTCAGAATCTCTCCGCACACGTTGATATCCTAAACAGGCTCTAAGGGCTCTTTGGAAGCTTGGACTTTACATTCTCCTGATCCTGAAGGGGAATTTTTCAGGAGCACAGCCTGCTGCAAACCTTTTTCATTTGCCTTTGGCCAGTGGCTTAACTATTGAACTCTTTTTAAAGATTCTGCCATTTTAACTAATGTTTTCTTTCCGGGTTTCTCATCTTTAAAGCGAATAGAAAGCTGCTGGTTGTCCTGTTCCCAGATAATTTCCTTTTTCCCAATCACAGCAGCCTGTTTTCCGTTTACCTGTGCTGATTCTATTTTTTCATCTGTACCGACTGTATATCCCCCGTCTTCAAACAGGTTCCGGGTCTCAAAGGATAATGTCTTCCCTTTATCGTTCACATACTGTGCATAAACATAGTTGCTTTTTCCAATCTTGGTATCCGGGTACAGCTTAATGCTGTCCAGTTTATAGCCCTTCGGTATCTCCGGCAGCATTAAATCAAGATTAATGTAGGGAACAGTGTCTTCCTAGGAGTAATAGAGCTTGAATGAATTTTCAGTCTCCTGCTTGGTAGTAATTGTGCCGTCAGGCTCAATGCTGTCGATTTCCTCGCCGTCCGCGGTATACAGCGTCATACCTTCTTCCAAATCTTCAAAAGATGTGATGGCATTTCCATCCTTGTCATAAACATTTCCCTTAATCTGTTCAAACATCCTGCTGGCAACGGCCTTTGCTTCCGATGCGGTGGGAGTTTCATTCTGTGCTACATATCCGGTTCCGGTGCTGATACGTGCAATTTCCTGGAAAAATTCCTTTGCCAAGCAGTTTGGCTTCCTGCGATGACGATACATGCTATACATGCGGCGATTGACAGTTTTCTCATTTCGGTTTTCCGTCCTTTCTTTGTATCCCGGCAAATACAAAGCCGTGCAAGTTTCTCCATTTCATCTTTTTCGGCTTCGGTCTGCGCCGGAATCCCGTCCTGACTGGACAGGCTTTGAATTTTGTTCAGCTCACGGTAAAAAATCCGGTCTTTCATAAGGATTGATTCCCCCTTCTAAATTACTGGCTGCGATGGGTTAGGCCCAGTTCTTTTTGTATTCGTTTGCGCCCACAGGATATCCGATTATAGACCGCCTCTGGTTTCAGCCCCATTTGTACAGCGATTTCCTCTATTGGCTGTCCTTCCAAGTACCGCAGTACAAACAGCCTGCAGTCTTTTTCTGTTAAGGATTCCAATAGTGCCTCTATTTCCATCTCTGCTGCGTTTTCCACAACTGCTTCGCTGGCTATGGGCAGTTCTTCCAGGGATACCGTCTGCGGCCTGCGCAGCCTTCGGCGGATACAATCCATGGCTTTGTGCCGGCTGATCCCTGCCACCCAGTTTTCAAAACTGTTTTGTTTGGGATCGTAGCAGTCCGCGTTCTGCCAAATTGCCAGAAGGACATCATTCATACATTCCTCTGTATAGCTTTCACGGCTTTCCAGCCAGGAGTTTTGTGAGAGCTGCCGCGATATTACTGCACGGATAATTCCTCCATATTCCCGCGCCACATAGACTAATGCTTCTTCGTTGTGCCTGCAAAGCTGCCTGACAAAATTGTGCGGGCCGATTGAGGGGGGTGGCCATATCCCCACCACATCCTTTCTTTATGCGTTACCGGTTTCGCAGGAGAGTTTCCGATTGTTCCTTTCGGAAAAGAGGTTTTCCCGCCTCCAGTTACCATTTCGCCTTTCCTTTTGTATTTCTATCATAAGTGAAAAACTTTTTAGGAAAATTTTATCTGCAATGTTAGGTTTAAAGAAATTCTAATTTGCTTCTGGATGAATTACTGTTTTAGATTACATAATCCTGATATATTTTTTAAACCCAATAATTACCTCTTGATCCGTCGGATTAAGACGAAAGAAAATCCTTTTTTGGGGGTTGTGGACAAGGATAATTTATTGTATAATTATAAATAAATATAAATCCCCACATATCATATATTGGAGGGAAAGAGGATGCCGGAAAAAAACCAAATCATCTTTAAAACAGTTCTGATGGGCTTTGAAAAAGATGCCGTACTTAATTATATAGACGAGCTCTGTACAATGTTTCATACAGAAAGCGAAAAACAGGCAGTAGAAGCAGAAAACCTAAAACAAGAAAACGAGCGTTTGCAGAAACAAACAGAACAATTAAACGCCCAATTATCAGAACGTGAGGAAGCGCTCCGCGAGCAGGAAGAACAGCTTCGCAGCCAATCTGAGGTTATCCGCAGGCATGAGGAGCGTTTGGACAAGGATGAAGACACTTCTGAAGCGATTGCTGCCAGGGATCAGGAAATCGCCCAGTTAAAGGCAAGGCTCAACGCTTTAACAAAGGATTTGGAAAAATCAAGGGTAATGCTGGGGCAAAAAGAAGATGCCTTAACCTATTTGCGCACTCAGAGCGAACAGATGATTAACCATCAGAAGGAGCTCACAGAAAAGGGCAAAAAATACGATGTCATTTCTACGAACGTTGGCTCGATTGTCTTGGAAGCAGAACACACAGCAAATAATATTTTGCGGGCTGCCAATGAGGAGGCCGATCGGACACGTAATGAAGCACTTGCAGCGGCTAACCAGATGGGGGAACATTTAAACGCTTTCAGGCGGGAAGTGGAAAGGATGCAGGTCTCTGTTGTTAATACGTTCCGAAATTTGAAGGATAATTTTGCAGCTATGGAAGAAACACTTGATGGGGCGGAAAAATTCCTGTTCCCCCCGCAGGAAGAACCGGCACAAGAGGAAGGAAATCAGGACGCTGCGGAAAATGCTGTTCCTGCGGGAACAAATTCTTAATGGTTAGTTAGTTTGATAAAGCAAATTTGCGGGGATAAGCTAAGACGAGTACAAGCTAAGGCGGATTAAAA
>CAOJXI010000046.1 GCA_948465665.1 uncultured Clostridia bacterium
GCAGCCATCCAGCAAACCAACGGTTTGCGGATGATGGCGTACCTAAGACCGATAAGCTTATAATTTAAGAGAAGACTTTTTATTAAGCTCATGTTCTTATTAGGCTGACACCATTCATAAAACCTTATTTGAACCTCTCATTCTTTTTTGGGGATGGGAGGGCTTTTTTAAATAGAACAGGGGGATTCCATTGGATGATAAAAAGGCGAAAGCTAAATGGAT
This sequence comes from uncultured Clostridia bacterium, assembly GCA_948465665.1. Classification (GTDB taxonomy): domain Bacteria; phylum Bacillota; class Clostridia; order Oscillospirales; family Ruminococcaceae; genus UBA1405. Next base: position 223 of record CAOJXI010000046.1, read on the forward strand.
AATTGGCATAGTAAGTATTTGTATTTTAATTTATATGGCGCTCCAGCAAATAGACCGTGTGTTAGGGTTTGGGAAATGGCTGTTCCAGTTAATCCTTCCTTTGCTGATGGGCGGGGCAGTAGCTTTTGTAATTAATGTACCGCTCCGGCCCCTGGAAAGGCACTTTTTCCCAAACAGTTCCCGGCCGTGGGTTCATAAAATACGCCGTCCCTGCTGTATTTTTCTGGCAATCCTAATTATCCTTGGAATGTTTGCAGGAGTGGGCGGATTGGTCATCCCGGAATTAATCAGCGCCTTTTCCATTTTAGGACATAGTATTTCTTCGGCAGCGAAAAGTCTTCAGGAATTAAACCTTCTGGTCTATGGCGAGGATTCAGCTGTTTTACAGTTTATTAATTCCCTGGATATTAATTGGTCTGAAATACAGGCAGCAGTTATTAACTTTATCAAAAACAGCGCTGTTGGCGTGGTGGATTCTACGGTTTCGGTTGTGGGAAGTATTGTCACCTCTGTGGTGAACTCTGCTATTGCGCTGGTATTTGGAATATATATCCTGAGCGCAAAGGAAAAATTAAAGGCCCAGGCGGTCGTAATCCTGCGCACGTGGACACCGGAGCGTTTTACAGAAAAGTTCCTGCATATTGCCGGGGTGGTAAACCTCTCTTTTCGGAAATATGTCGTAGGGCAAACAACAGAAGCCGTAATCCTGGGCAGTTTGTGCGCAGTTGGGATGATGATCCTCCGGCTTCCATACGCCCCCATGATAGGGGCGCTGGTTGGGGTGACAGCATTGGTTCCCATTGTAGGGGCGTTTATCGGGGCAGCAGTAGGAGCGTTTATGATACTGGTGGTCAATCCGGTGAAAGCCGTAATTTTTATTGGCTTTCTCCTTGCGTTGCAGCAGGTCGAGGGAAATATTATTTATCCCCGCGTGGTTGGTTCCTCTATGGGGCTGCCTGCCATATGGGTTTTAGCGGCTGTAACGATTGGCGGAAGCCTAGGTGGAATTGGCGGGATGCTGTTAAGCGTGCCAACTGCCGCCGCGCTTTATACCCTTGTTGGGGAGGCTACCCAAAAACGCGCCAAGATAAAAGGGGTGTCCCTCCCTGTTCCTGCGGAAACAGCTCATAGCGTTCCCCCAAAAAGCAGTATAAAGAAAAAAGCGAAAAACCAAAGTTCCCGCAAAAAATAGTTAAATTTTTATACAGAAGTTTCTTCCAGATATTTTCCTTTATTTTTTTATTATAGGAGGGTATACTACACTTAGGCAATAAAAAGCATTTAGCGGCTGCCACATATTCACAAGAAAAAGGAGTAACCAGAATGTCATATAAAACGTGGTTCCAGCGAGGGCTTGCGATTGTGGCGTCCATCGCTATTCTTTTAACGGGATGTCAGATTGATAACTCATCTGATGTACTTGCATCCCAGTCCGGGGCGCAGGTTGAATCGGAGTCCCAGCAGGCTACCGTTTACCGTGTAGCGGAAAGGCTCTCGGAAGCATCAGCACATTATAATAAAATAACGCCAGAGGAACTTTTAAAAGGGCTGCCTGAAACGATTGACCCTAACGCGCAGGCTTCCCGTATTGAAGTTTTGGCTATGCTTTCCCAGGCGTTTGGCACTTTGCCGGATCCAGGAGTGTTTGCTATCTATGCTTATCCAATTGACGCGGAATTTAGTGATATCCCCTCATGGGCGGAAAAGGCAGTATCCAATTTAACCCAGGCGGGGCTTGTGACAGGAACCAATGCTGAAAATACGATTCTTTCCCCTGACGACAAAGTTACATGGGATGAAGTAGATACATTAATCCGCCGTGTATATATGTATTTGGGCCAGGATGCGCGGGATGATTTCTGGTCATATGTCAACCGGGACTGGCTGTTAAGCACAAATATCCCATATGGGTACGGCAAAACAGATCCGGCTGCGCTGCTTTCCCTGAATAATGTGTCGGTTATTTCCAAGGACATACAAAATCTTGCAGCAGATGTGAAGAACTGGGACGAGGGGACAGACGAAAGGAAGATAGGAGACTTTTACAACAGCGTTATGGATGAGGAATCCCGGAATAAAGCGGGTGCGGGACGGTTACAGCCATATCTGGACAGGTTCCGTCAGGCGAAGAATCTGGACACGCTTTTGGAAAGTTTGTATGATTTATATCAGGATACCGGAATATCCATCCTATATGATTTTACCCCTGTAGTGGACAGCCATAACAGTGACCGGTATATTTTAAGCTTCACATATAATGAGATATCCCTAAGCAAAGACGCGTTGACAGACCCGGATCAAAAATGGCTAGTGAATGCGCTGAAGGAATATCTGAAGGAACTTTTGAAATTTGGCGGTCTTTCGGAGGGGGATGCGGAAAAGCAGGCCCAACTGCTGGTTGACTTTAATTTGGCAATGGCTCCTTTATCCTGGGAGGTAGAGGAGGAAAACGATGTAGACAAGACTTATAACCTTTATACTTTTGACGAACTGCAAAAGCTGTTCCCCAACATTGACCTGGAAAAAATGCTGGAAGTACAGGGCTATAATGTCAGTGAAGCCAAGCAGGAGAAAATTGTTGTGGCGAACCCGAAAACTATGGAGTATTTCGCGTCATTGTGCAATGAGGAAAATTTGGAGCTGTTAAAGGCAATGGCAGCGGCAAACCTGGTGGGGGGACTCAGTACATCCCTTACGACAGACCTGTACCTGACAGCCAACGACTTCCGAAACCTGTATACTGGGACAACCGGAACCCCTACCCTGTCTGAAACTGCAAACTATTTGACACGAACCATGATGTCCATAGAGGTCAACCGGTATTATGCCAAAACGTACTGCTCGGAAGAAATAAAAAAAGAAGTTACTGACATGATCCGGGAAATTATTGATGTGTTCCGTAAGCGGATTGACAAAGTGGATTGGATGAGCCAAGCCACAAAGGACAATGCTAAGAAGAAACTTGACACAATGCGTTTAAACGTGGGTTTTCCCGACAAATGGGAAGATGAGTTTGACAATGTTCCGGTTTACGGGGCGGAAAAAGGAAAGAACAATCTTCTGGAAAATACCATTGAAATGTCAAAACATACCGCCAAGCGCTATCCAGAACTTTTGAAGGAAACTGTAAATAAAGACAGGTGGGCTGGGGATTTGATTACCGTCAACGCATACTACAACCCCATCTGCAACAGTATCACTGTACCTGCCGGAAGCTTACAGGCCCCGTTTTACAGCAAGGAAAACTCTTTGGAGGAAAATTTAGCGGGGATAGGTTTTTTTATTGCCCATGAGGTGACACATTCCTTTGACGACGGCGGCGCGAAATATGATGAAAACGGGAATGCTGCCAACTGGTGGACGGATGAGGATTACGCGGCTTTTCAGGAAAGGTGCAGCAGGGTCGCAGAATTTTACGATGGATTTGAAGCAGCTCCAGGTTTCCCAAATAACGGGGTTAGGTCTTTAAGCGAAAATATTGCGGATTTGGGTTCAGCAGAATGTTTGGTGGAGTATTTGAAGGAGCAGGAAAATTCAGATTTATCAGAGTTTTTTGCAGCCCTTGCCTGGTCGTGGAGAGCCTTATATTTACAGACTTATTTAAGGTATCTTGCAAATGTGGATGTTCATAGTTATGACTGCGTAAGAATCAACCGTACTATTTCCGCGATGGATTCATTCTATGAAACCTTTAATGTCAAGCCGGGGGACGGGATGTATACCGCGCCGGAAGATCGGCCTAAAGTATGGTGATACGGTTTTGACGGAAAGATGAGTATTCCCGCTGGCGTTTTGTGGAGGCTTTTGAAGAACGCAGTTCCTACTCCTCCGCTATGTTCCTTGAACATCTGATTAAAGCTTTTCCCTGCACTATTGAGTGCATCCAGACTGACAATGGACCCGAATTCACAAACCGCTTTACCTCCTATCGGGATAAACCTACACTCTTTCAAAAACATCTGGAGCAGCATGGTATTACTCATAAGTTAATCAAACCTTACACTCCAAGGCATAATGGGAAGGTCGAACGCAGCCACCGTAAAGACAAAGAAAGGTTCTATGCTACCCACTCTTTTTACTCTTTTGATGATTTCTCTAACCAGTTAAAAGTCTACAACCGCAGAGACTATAACAACTTCCCCGTGCGGCTTCTCCTTTGGAAATCTCCTGCTCAGTGCCTCCGCGATTTCCTTCTCTCTCTGTAACTTTTCTTTGACAAACACACACCGGGATGGAAATTTTCCGTCCCGGCTTTTTTGCTGCAATAATACCAAAATAGATTGGAAAATAGGAGGGGCTTTCCTGTAAACAGGGGATTTTTGGGAAACGAACTGTTTCCTTTAAAAAACAAGGGCTGAAATGGATGATTTTTCCATTTCAGCCTTTTTCTTTATACCATTTTTTCGCTTTGTTAAGCCATTTTTCTTATGTCGGAAAATAGAAAAACTTACAAAAAAGTATACTTTATTGTAAATTGAATTTTTGCAAGAAATTTTGGAAAAGGGGTTGCAATGTCATTTAAGATGTGGTAATATAATACTAACAGGCAGGAAAAATTGGCTTGCAAAAAAGTATACTTTATTGCAAATTTATTGTAAGTGCCTGTCTGCAACAAAAGAGGAGGCATGAGGCCATGTTGTTACTGGGAAGGAACCTGGGGGAAAGCATTGTTATAGGGGACAATATTTACATCAAATTTGTGGAGACAGATAAGAGCGGACAGAAATTTAAGCTTGCCATAGATGCTCCAAGGGATGTAAAGATTTCGCGTGGGGAATTGTATCCGCCGGATACGATTCAGCATAAAAAACTTTCTCAAATAACCACCGGTAAAAAGCCCCCTATGTAATATCAAGCTTTCAACATTGCCTAAAGCCAGCGCGCGGTGGAGCGGCAATGCTTGAATAAATATTTTATTTTAAAAAGCCTTTTCCCTTATGAATGACAGCAGGACGCTAGGGTTCAGGGAAGAAAGGCTGCATGGAGGTAACATTATGGGAATGGTAGTTAGAACAAATACCATGGCGCTCAACGCTTATCGTCAGTTGGGCATGAACAACAATGCTGTAACAAAGTCTCTGGAAAAATTGTCTTCTGGCTTCCGCATTAACCGCGCTGGCGATGACGCTGCTGGATTGGCCATCAGCGAAAAAATGAAAGCACAGATTACTGGTTTAGAGACTGCTTCTGCTAACGCACAGGACGGCATCAGCCTGATCCAGACCGCAGAAGGAAACCTGAACGAAGTTCATTCTATGCTGAACCGTATGGTGGAACTGGCAACTAAGTCCGCCAACGGCACTTATACCCAGACAGAACGTGACGCCCTTCAGGATGAAGTGGATTCTCTTCTCGAAGAAATTAACAGGATTTCCCAATCCGCTAACTTTAACGGAACAAATTTGCTGGATGGAACCTTAGGCTTGAATACTTCTGCATTTACCCTGGGAGGCCCAACAGGTGCTACTGATCCAGAACCCATTGACCTTTCCGGTTTATTAACTGCTTCAACTGATACTACTAATGATCTTCACTTAGGTACAGCAAGCGTTACTGAGCAGAAACCGTCGTTTACTATTGATTTAGGGGACTTTGAAGTTAATAATGTAACCGGTACAGGTTCAGCAGTAACTTTAACAATAGGCAGTGTTGCAATTGATAGTGTAGCATTTACAACAACACAAACAAGCGGACAGATTGCTACCTCTTTGGCAGCGTCGTTAAATGCGCTTAGTGGTGGTAAAGGTGTTATCATTAATGGAGCCCACTATCTGGCTACGACAGATGGAAGTAAGATTAAGTTTGAATATGCGGGAGATCCTGCTAAAACAACTGCGGCAACATCAAATGATGCTATTACTGTAACTATGTCAAGCCCTTCCAATATAGTGTCAATTGGTTTGAAAACTCCTGCTAATGCAGCCACAAGCGGCAGCTATAACCATAACACGATAGATGTAAACAATCCTGTAATGAAGACTGACGGGGAGAGAGCAGGTATTACATTAACGTTAGACGATACAGTCGTAAAAGACGGCAATAAACTGACGATTGATGGTAAGACCTTTGTCTTCAAGACAGAAGCAGGCAGTTCTGTTACAGCCGGCGCCGGCGAGGTTTTGATAGATGTAACAACCCCCTCTCTGAATGTAGACTTGACCGATAGTGATGAAGTAATTGCCGCTGCAGTGGATTTACTGTCTCACCAAGCGACTGACAACTTCAAAATTGAAGCTAAGAGCGATACACAAATCCACATTGACCAACTTGCCAGCAGTACAGAAACTTATGGGACATATCAGGATCTGGTTAATGTCTTTAAGGCAGAGGAACCTGGGAAAGCAGCAGGCAATAAATTGTCAATTGCGGATAACTCCAAGATTGTTGAGGGCAACTCTATAAAAATTGGCAACAACACCTATACCTTTGGTGAAGGAACTGATAAGGTTGCTATTGGTGCAACCAGTGCTGACACTTTGGCTAATCTCCAAAAAGCATTAGAGGAAGACGGCGTTTCTTCTGAAATCGATGCTGACGGAAATCTGGTTGTTTATGGTGAGGAAGTCTCCGGTTCCGGTCTGGTACTCCAAATCGGCGATACTGCGGACGATTTCAATAAGATGACAGTTGCTGTTAAGAACATGGGTACTGACGGTTTGGGCTTAACAGGGCTTTCTATTGAAACTGCTGAGTCTTCCAGTGATGCAATTGCCAAGATTAAGACTGCCATTAATACTGTTTCTACCGCACGTGCTGGAATGGGTGCCCTCCAAAATCGTTTGGAGCATACCATTAACAACCTGGATGTTGCTGTAGAGAACCTGAGCGCAGCCAACAGCCGTATCCGTGATACCGATATGGCCAAGGAAATGATGAACTACACCAAGATGAATGTTCTGGTGCAGTCTGCCCAGGCTATGCTGGCCCAGGCCAATCAGCAGCCTCAAAGCGTGTTGCAGCTCTTACAATAATTGTTGCAGAGTTACAACGATGCAAAGTTGATTTTATTGTTTGTATGTTGCCGCGGAACAGCAAACATAAGGAAGGAGGGTATGCAAAGCATACCCTCCTTTTTTGTAAAAATATATGGAGGCTGGAGAAGAAATGAAGGTAAGATTAAGTGACAGATACAACCGGTATACCCTGTCTATTGGTATGATTGTTAAAAATGAGGAAAAAAATCTGCGTGCATGTCTGGAAGCCTTGAAACCGCTGCGGGAGGCGGTTTCAAGCGAGTTAATCATTGTAGATACTGGCTCAGAGGATGAAACCGTGCAAATTGCCAAGGAGTATACAGAAAAGGTGTATTCTTATGAATGGAACAAGGATTTTGCAGCAGCCCGGAACTATGGGTTAGACAGGGCAACGGGACGATGGTTTATGTTTCTGGATGCAGATGAACAGTTAGTTGCCTGTGATGAACTGATTTCCTTTTTAAATACAAAAAGCGAATGGGAGAATTATTTTACAGCGGAAATTGTTATCCGCAATTTTGTCAATATAGAAGAAAATAAATATTCAGACTTTACATCAGCACGGATCTTCCGCCTAGATACAGGAAATCGATTTTCCGGTTCTATTCATGAGGTCCCAAACCGTATTTCTCCTATAAAAAACCTGCTTCAAAGCCGTTTAGATCATTTTGGCTATGTCTATAAATCAGAGGAAGCTAAACAGAAGAAGTTTCAGAGGAATAATGAACTTCTGGAAATAGAGCTGGAAAAATCACCTGACGATGTGCGTTTGCTATGTTTATATTCTGTAAGCTGTCCCGATGAGAAAAGGCTGGGCCTGCTGGAACACTCTAGAGAATTGATAAAGACCCGGCCAGAGCATTATTATTTCCCAGAAACCTATTGGCGGCTGAACAGGGAGCTAGTCAGACTGCATGAATTTGAAAAAGCAATAGAGATAGGAAAAGAATATAGAAGCTTAACAACACAGGATCATGTAGGGGAAATTGAAATATCCTATAATTTGGCATATGTGTATAGTGAGCTGAATGACTACGAGGCTTCATTGCAGGAATGTGAAAGATATATTGAATTATACAGCCGTTATTTGGATAATTCCCTGCTCCAGCAGGAAAATGCCAGTAATGTATGCGAAAAAGCGTTTCCAGCGGTGTATAACACCATTTTCCAACAGATGGCAGAAGCCCTGCTGAACCTAAACCAATACGAAGAAGCCTTTGAAACCATATTGAAAACGGATTTAACCGTACTTCCGAGGGGATCGGAGCCCCATTTCCTTTATATCCTTTTTAAAATAATTTGCGACAGTGAACAGTTTGACTGGCTAATTACCGTAGACGAATGGCTGAAAAATCTCCAGCTCCCTTATGAAAGAGAAAAACCCTATATCACAAATATTGTTAATATATATCTTCAAACAACAAAAGAAACCAAAATAAGTTTGGGACAGACAAAAAGTACAACAACTTTTGGGCAGCTTCTTTGCCTTGGCTCTGCTGGAGAAGATTCAGTATGGGAAAACATCCTTGCTCTACTAACGGAAGAGGATTTGGAAGCAGAAAAATATGGAGCAGTTGCTTTATACCAGGCGCTTCAAAATAAAAAAGATCCACTTCCGCTTCTTCGCAGCGCTAAAGCAGAAACCATTCAGAAATGGAACCACTGTTTAGCCAATCAAACAAAGGATTTGGATCAGATCGTGCTGGAATATCACTTTGAAAATATAAAAGATGAAATCCTGCTTTGTTTTTGGCTGGTTGACTTGGAAACCTGGATCGTAAATAAATGCAAAGAAGAATACCGTCTGCTGTTTGCCCACCGTCTAATTGAAGATGTATCCCAGTATGTAAAGCGAATTTACAGCAAAGAGGTGCTATGCCCTGAAGGTCTTTATATCCTGCCTTCATATCACCGTTTTGCTTACTGGTGTGGGAAATCCTTAGAAGCAAAATCCCAAGGGGATACCAGCGGTTATATAAAATTTTTAGGGAAAGCTTCCCATATCTGTCCAGAAATGGCAGAGGTAGTTAAACTGCTTGTAGAAGAAGTCCGTGATAATGATGAGGCATTACAGGCACGAAAGGAACAAGAAACCCTTGCCAAAAATATAAAGGGCATTATTGAAAAGTTAATTCTTAACCAAAGTATTGAAGATGCCCGTTCCATTCTAGGCCAATATGAGATGATCGCTCCTGACGATCCCGATATTCCTGCACTAAAAGCTGCGCTCGTCCAAAAATCATCCTTTACAGAAGCATAAAACAACAGTTTTCCCTAACGCCTGTCCATTTTAAGGACAGGCGTGTTTCCTCTGAAAATCTTTATTGTGTCTATTGTATGAAATATAAAATTTAAGTGCAGGATATAGGTAGGGTTATAAAAAGATATGCTTAAGGATTTGGATTTGGATTAAACTTGACAGACCGGAGGAAAGGGTATACAATAGCCCATAGAGAAGTGTTCGTTTCCGGTCTTTAGCATCCTGAAAGGGATCATTTTGGCAGAAGGCGCTTGTATGCAGGGAACGTAAAGGGGGAAACCCATCTGCACAGCGAACTGCCCGCAAATCCTAATACATAGGCAATCCTGTTGATAAAAAAGGAACCTTTTCTGTTCGGAATCGTGTGGGTTGTTTTTCCGGCGGAAAAGGTTAGAACGGTGTTTTGTTATTTTAAAGGCTTGCCTATCAATTTTCCAGATGCGGGAAGGAAAAACCCCAGCTCACGGGGGGTACATTTTGTCTGAACAGCTTTGGGCGGAAGGATTGCCCAAGGTCTGTATAGGTTTATGCAAATTTTTATAAAACGGCAGATTTATAGGGAAATGGAGAGTTTCCCATAAAGATATAAAATCCCAGCGCCCGTAAAAAGGAATTCAGAAACGGAAAACAGGCGGCGCTGGCGGTTCATTAGAATTGGAGGAAAAATAGTGGCACAGCAAGAAAAAAAAGCTGCAATGCAGCAGTCCGACGAAAAATCAGCGCCTGTCAGCGGCGAACCCCATCACAGGAGGCCGGCATACCGCCGGGGAAGTTCGGCGCCAAGAAAAACCACATCATCATCCAGAAAAGATTCACAGCAGGATTCTACCGTCCAGCAGCAGTCCCAGGGTGCGTCTCAGAACGCCGTCCCAGCTGCCCAAGGGACAGCTGTAAAACAAAGCCAGCGTTCTTCTACACGGCGTACAACCCGCTCTCCGCGGCAGCAGAGAAAAACCCCTGTTCGGATTATCTCCCTGGGAGGTTTGGGGGAAATCGGAAAGAATATTTACCTTTATGAATGTTCCAATGATATTATTGTTGTAGACTGCGGGCTTGCGTTCCCGGATGATGAATTGCTGGGTGTGGATTTGGTAATCCCGGACTTTTCTTATTTGGAGCGCAACCGGGATAAGGTTCGAGGCGTAGTCCTTACCCATGGACATGAAGATCATATAGGCTCCCTCCCATATTTGCTAAAACGTTTAAACGTTCCTGTTTATGGAACGCAGCTTACATTAGGATTGTTAGCTGGAAAGCTGCGGGAGCATGGGATTCTGGAATCCTGCCAGCTTTATGTTGTGAAGCCAAGGGATACTGTTAAAATGGGCTGTATGGCAGTGGAATTTATCCATGTCAACCATTCCATCCCTGACGCCTGCGCCCTTGCCATCCATACCCCTGCGGGCGTAATTGTCCATACAGGGGACTTTAAAATTGATTATTCCCCCATACAAGGCGATATTATTGATTTAGCCCGGTTTGGGGAATTGGGGAGCAAAGGCGTCCTTGCCTTAATGGGGGAATCCACCAATGTGGAACGTCCCGGCCATACTACCAGCGAACGCAAAGTAGGGGAATCCTTTGAGGCGCTCTTTACCCGTGCTGAAAGGAAACGGATTATTATTGCAACGTTTGCTTCCAATATCCACCGCATCCAGCAGATTATTTCCGCGGCAGTACAGCATAAAAGGAAAGTCGCTATTTCCGGCAGAAGCATGGTCAACGCCACTGCTACAGCCCTGGAATTAGGATATTTGGACATTCCTGATGGTATCCTGGTTGATATTGATACCATTAGCCGGTACAGCGATGAACAAATGGTAATTATCACCACTGGAAGCCAGGGGGAACCTATGTCAGCGCTTTCAAGAATGGCATTAAGCGACCACAGGAAGGTTGTTGTTACGCCAAACGATTTTATCATCATATCCGCTACGCCTATCCCCGGAAACGAGAAAACAGTCGGCAGGGTAGTGAATGAGCTGATGAAACTGGGCGCAGAAGTTATATATGAAAAGATGTATGAGGTTCATTCTTCCGGCCATGCCTGCCAGGAAGAACTGAAACTGATGTTGGGGCTTACCCGTCCGAAATTCTTTATTCCTGTACACGGGGAATACAAGCATATGAAAAAACACGCGGAACTGGCTATGTCAATAGGGGTAGCCCCAGATCACATTTTTATAAGCGATGTGGGAAAGGTGCTGGAAACCGACGGTGTAGATATGAAGTTTATCGGAACCGTCCCCGCAGGGAGGATTTTGGTAGACGGGCTTGGGGTTGGAGATGTTGGAAGCATTGTGCTGCGGGATCGGAAACATCTGGCCCAGGATGGATTAATCGTTGTAGTGGTAGCATTGGAGGCAGAAAGCGGTTTAATTGTTGCTGGCCCAGATATTATTTCAAGAGGCTTTGTCTATGTCAGGGAGGCCGAATCTATGATGACAGAGGCCCGGAAAGTTGCAAGGGAAATTATTGAGGACTGCTGCGACAACGGCATGAGGGAATGGACAAATATCAAAATGAAGTTAAAGGATGATTTGTCTGACTATTTTTACAACCAAACCAAGCGCAGCCCCATGATTCTGCCTGTTATCCAGCAAGTATAATGATTCTTTTTCCATCTATAAATGACAGGATTTTTTCGCCTAGCTCCCCCAAAGAAGTCTGTTGTATATTACAGGGCATTACAGAACCACGTTATACATCTTTTTTAAAAGAGTGTGATTTTATCGGGAAGGTGGACGAATCAGGCTTTTTGGTCTGCCCATACCGGTTTCCAAGCCGTAATTCTTTTTTGCCGGTAATAGAAGGGCAAATTATCCCTAAAGGGAGCGGGTCTGAAATTGTGGTTAAAATGCGTCTCCATAGGATAGTATCTATATTTATGGCGGTATGGTTTGGAGGGGTATTTTTTGCGTTCTTATTTGGGATTCTTCTTGTACTGTTGGATGGGATAAAAACAGCATATCCAATTTTGCTGGGTTCGGGTGGAATGATTGCTGCCGGGCAAATTTTAGTAAGGCTTTCCTTCTTTTTACCAGCCAGGAAAGCGCGGAAAAGAATCTGTGAAATATTAGCATAAATAAAAGGCTATATTGGTTTAAATCAGCCAATATAGCCTTTTTGCAGAATATAATCAATAGATGACAACATTTATTCAAAGGAATTCTATATTCTTTATACTTTCACTGCCATAGTCGCATAATAAAGCGGGACATTGAAATCATGCAGATTTCCTGTTGCGTCAGTGTCCTGATAAATATCTTTTAAAACAAACCCGGCTTTTAACTGACCGCCAATCTGTTCTTCTATGGTGTGGGAAAATTGAAGCCCATCATTTTTTTCCACTGCTTCCTTGTATAAATCCGCATCTTTCAGAGGATTATAGGGGAGTTTGTATTTGAAATTGGTTTGGCCGTCATCAAATACAAAGTTAAACCCGTTGTCCAAACCTGCCAAAAGGATACCGTTCCGCTTTAATACCCGGAAACATTCCTTCCAGATGGGACATACATCTTCCACATAGCAGTTTGAAACTGGATGGAAGATCAGGTCAAAGCTTTTATCTGGAAAGGGTAACGGTTTTGTCATATCCGCCTGTACGATATCAATTTCATATCCTTCCCGCTGGGCAACCATGCGTTCGCTGTTGATTTGGGCAGTGGAATAGTCCAATATAGTACACTTTGCCCCCAACGCAGAGAATATGGGCATCTGCTGCCCTCCGCCAGAGGCAAGGCCTAAAATTTTTGCGCCTTTCATGGAACAAAACCAGTCTTTTGGGACAGGCTTTGTAGGAGTAAGCAGGACAGACCATTCTCCGGCTTTGGCCCTTTCATACACCTCATGGCTGACTGGCTGCCCCCATTCCCAGCCACTGGCTGCCCACTGATCAATCGTTTCAGCATTAATCTCTGTATAACGTTTTTCCACAGCGATACTTCCTTTTTCATTCATTATCTGCAAAATAACATAGGTTCGGTGAATTTTTCCGCTTTTGGTACGCCATCATGGCAAACCGTTGGTTCGCTGGATGGCTGAAAGCGAAAACTTGGAGGTTTTGTCCAACGTTGGCGACGCTAGTTCAGCAGAGCTGAACTGGGACGAAGCGGAAGAAAGCCCGCCATAATGGGGCTGCCCGCCCTAAGCTGGTACCAATCCCAATCTTATCCCACCCCCGAAGCAATTCCAGCGGGCTTTTGATTTTGA
>CAOJXI010000047.1 GCA_948465665.1 uncultured Clostridia bacterium
TATGTAACTATAAATTCCTTGATTTTTTAAGGAAAATCACTTGACAATATAGGGAAGTATGAAGCAATGAAACCACTAAAAAACAAGATAAGTATTACTTTGGATTCTGATATGATCGCAATATTAAAGCAACTTGCCGAAGAGGGCGACCGTTCTCTTAGCCAATGTATCAATCTGATTTTAAAGAATCATCTCAGAAATTTAAATCATCAGAAAAACACAGCACATGATTTATGATGAGTAGGAAGGGCGTCAGACACCGCCCTTCCTGTTTTCTATACTACCTGTACACGATACTTTCCAGACACCACAGCAGGCAACCACCCACTTTTCACCTGAACCCAGATGCTACCGTCCCAAGCGGTAGTAACTTTCTTGATTTCCACTACGCTGTCCTTTTTCAGTTTGGCTTTATTCCCGGACAAACGGCGGCACTTTTTCTTTGCCGATACGGAAAGCTGTGTATACTTCACATACCCCGCCTGCTGGAACTTAGCAGAAACGCCGTCCCGGATGGCGATATCCTGCGTCAGTTTTACTTTCATGTCGGGTTTCAGCTCCAGTTTCTGTTCGGCGCTAAAGTACTCTTCTGACCTCTGTTTAAACGTTGTCCACGTCCAGCTTGTCTTATACCCATTGTTATGCACATATGGAGCCGGACAGGTCTTATTTACGATATCGTAATGGCGCAGTACATTTGTGGATGGGATGCCCTGTTCATGCCGGAGCTTTGCCACCAGCCACGCACACGCTTCCTGCGTCTCTTTCGTAAAGTACCATCTCTTATCCTCCACGCTGGCCGCGTTCCCGTCGCACTTGCAGCACATTTCAATGCTGATAGTGTTGCTGTTCCGGGCTTCCGGGTGCTTCTGGGTGTAATATCCTGCAGTACCTACCGCCCAGGGCACAGCATCCAAGCTGCACCGCTGGTAGATCGTCCCGTCCCAGTAAATGTAGTAATGCGCCCCGCATCCGTCTGATGCCAGGTCGTGAGCCTGTCCCACTACCCCCAGGTAATGGACGGCAATATATTTTTTCCGGTTGCCCCAGCAGGGGACGTTCCCGGAGCTGATAGCGTTAATGATTTTATGTGTCATATGTTTCTCCTTTCCTGCTGCATTTTTGCAACACTAAAAACACCGCCCATTTCTGAGCAGTGTTAGTTTATCGGAAACTTGCAATTTCTCCCACTTTCCCCTTGACTCCCACGTTATAACGTGGTATAATTTAAACATAGAAAGGAGGTGACAGGAAATGGAGAATAAAATAAACGAGCTGAAAAAAGTGGTTAGCGCACTCATCCAGCTCGCTCTCGAAATTGGAACTCTCTTAGCCGTAATCAAAATGATTATCGAAAGTCTCCAATAAGAGGTGGGGAGGGAAACCTCCCCAAACAAAATATAACATATCTCCATTGTCCATGCAACATGAAAAAAACTGCAAAAAGTCTGATTACCCTTATAGTTTCCGTTATCTGGCTTATTATCATTATTGTTGGCTTGATACTGCTATTCACATAAGGAGACTGTTATGAATCTAAAGCAAATACGCAATCAACAAAATTTGTCCATCCGGGCACTGTCCGAATTGTCCGCAGTACCTATCCGAACCATTGAGGACATCGAACGGTTCAACCGATGTAAAGTCGATACGGCTATTAAATTAGCCGATGCTCTCAACGTTACACTTGATGAACTTTGTAGGGATAAGGTGGCTGAATAGCCACCCTTCCCTGCTTTTTTATTCCTGAAAATCTTTACTCCTTCAGCTCTGGCAGCCCCGCCACCGATGTAAGTATTGACACTACGCCAGCCAGCACGGAAGCAGATAACACATATACCCAGTCGACCGCCCCCATAGCTGCCGCCGTGCCGATTCCTGCAACCGCCGCCTGCGCCGTGGTCTTTACCGCCCTTACACCTGCCGCTTTTGTCCATTTTTCAAAATCCTTATTCTTCATGCTTTTTACACTCCTAATATTTTTGTGCCTATGCTTCCCTGCAATCCGGCACGGATTTTTTATATCACATTCCAATTTGCCTAAAAATAAAACCGATAACTACGCCAATAACGGCAGTTGCGATATAGCCCACAACTTTGCGCCACATTTCCCCATCGCGGCTCTCCAGCGTTTCCAGCCGCTTCCCCTGACGTTCCTGCTCCCTGACCATCCCTTCAATGCTGGATGCTAATTTCCCGACGGAAACAGTGAGGTCATTTATTTGCTGGACGCTCTCTTCAAGAAGCCCGATGCGCCTGTCCTGCCGATGGTTTGCTTCCTCCAGCCTCCGCTTAAATTCCTCATGTTCTGCCCTAGTAATAGAATCGCTTACATTCATAGCCCCCTCCTTCCTACAATAAAATAAGCCCTTCCACGGCGTTCTGTGCACCGTTTCCTGGGCTTTTTGCCTTTTAGTGTAAAATATTAATCTAAACCTATTTCTGCCTGTATTTGTGCCGCATAGGCTTCCTCTGTAATCTCCTCATAATCTGCTTCGGTAATAGTTCCCTTTTTTACTCTCTCCCCGATTTGCTCCCTGGTAAGCCGACCAGCTTTGTAAAGCCTTTGTAAGCTCTGCGTTAAAATACTCAACTAAAGCACCCCCATTTCTACAAGCTGCATCGTATATTCATCGATTGCATGGCTAGTGTTGATTTCCTCAATGCTCTTAAGCATTTCGTACTCTGTAACGGTTATTTCCCGGCTTTCACATAAAAATTCCGTATATGCTGGAGTCTCTTCCGTGGCTTCATGCTCCATTGCTTCAATGTTCCGGCGCTGGATATAAATATCGGGACCTATAAGTTGCAGCTCTGCCGGCCTGGCGGCGCACCGTTCCTGTATCCATTGTTTCAAACTTATCCCCTCCTTAGTATGATTTCCTTAAAACTTTTTAAACAGTTACGCCAACAGGCGGCAATAAAAGAATAGCAGCACCTATGCTCCAATGCCTATATGAACCTTCGCTATATAAAGATAACTCACGGAGGCTACATCTATCCCCATCGCTACAACTGGAGAAACGCCCCCCCATTGTAGTTTTTCTAACATTTGCTGAAAAAACAGAACATCCCCCAGTAACGCTGCTTCCGGCAAACGGCTCAACAGGAAGCGCACCAAAACCTGGAACTGTCAAAAATTTATCGGGGTAAACACCTAGCGCTTCTTTGGAGATACTAATTCCTGTATCGGTATAACCATACCCCGTTGCGCTATAAGAATAATTTTTACTTACTTTGTATCGTCCATTTACCAGAAGAGTATAAGGGTCACGCATAGTCTGCTGATAGCTTCCAAGGACAATACTGTGAAGAATCTTATTAAGACTCTTCTGGTCATTAGTCCCATAAAACTGCCCGCCATCTATGACTGCATTCTGTTTTATGCCGTTCGTGGATACGCCAACGACATAACCATCACAATTCCCAAACCCATACACTTCCCGCAGATTCGTAGTCTTTGCAAACATAATCAGCAAATCTATAATAGTTTCCACAATCGGTCCCCCGAAGAATTTCGCGCGGTCCCCAAAAGCGTCAATAGCGTTTTTCTGCATGGTAACCGACTGATTAGATACAGGCTGTGTCCCAGAAATGCTACCCATTTTGCCATCAGCCATGCCCGCTCCATAAAACATCGGAATCCAGACACCCTTCAATTCATTATTATCCGTGTCTATAAATCCGGCTGGTTCGAAACCGTCGCGGGGAATAAAGGAAAAACGCACAACTCTGTCATTCCCCACCATTTCCTCGTTTTTGTAAATTTTAGGAAGCCAGGAAAAAGCTCCGCCATCATAGCTGGTATTGGCAACGTCTGAGTTACTTCCATCTTCTTTCTTCGTATAGTCATTTTCGTTCAACCTGTAATCTGGCGTACCGTCCGCCTTCACCATATAAGGCTTGTTCCCTTTAATGATTGGAAAATCCGCCCAACTATGCAGCACCATCTCCCCGGTTTCCTGATTTCTGGAAAATGGTGTATAGTCTTTATTAGTCCCAATATACTCTATCCTTGAATCAGGGCTTAAAATGTCATTATGCTCAATAAATCCATAAACTGGGTCGATATCTAAAATATTGTAAACCTTGTCCAAAGTCTGAATATATAACAAACCGTTATTAATTCCGAAACAATAGTTTTGTTTTGTGGTATCGTCTGTTATTTTATTTGCGTCGCTCTTCTCCGCTTTACCGTCAAGCTGCTCCTGTATGCCCTGCATCGCTTCCTCAAAATCCTGCTGTGCCAGATACAACACACTAGCTGATGCAAAGGTAATATTCTCCACCCCTTCTGTGACCAACGAGAACCGCAGCCTCTTTTCCATGCTCACCGCGCCATCACCCGCTGGGATATATTCTGCATTCGTCCCGGCATTAGCATAAGCATAGAGCACCGTCTCATCGCCGCATTCCGCCAGTATGCCGATTTCCCTCAGATAATAACCTTGCGCAAGCTCCGCGTTTGATAAGTCCGCCTCCACTGTGCAGACACTCCCTTCCGTTTCTGCCCGCAGCACGTCCAGGACTGCGAGCTGGTGGGAAAGCACCTTTATGTCATTAAAGTTCCCCCCATAGCTGCCGTCCCCGACTGCCACGCCTGTAAAGTTTAGCTGCCCGCCGAGCTGTGCCCGTGTCAGTGCTTCCCGTCCTTTATTCGTTAAGATCATCCCTCCGAATGCCATTTCACACCACCTGCCTTATATTTATGATTTCTGCCTGCTGCATAACCGCGCCCATATATGCACGCCCTGTCACTGGATGTTCTTCAAGAATTTCATAATTGATATTCTCCGGCAGCATCTTTTTTAACATTTCTTCTAACTCCTCCCTTACCTTGAGGGCCTTCCCTGATATCGCTATACATAGCTGGTAATCTTCTAAATTACCATCAATTCTATAATTTTCTGCTCCACAAAGAATGTCCAGCTTTTTCAAAAACCTACGGTAGGTGCACGGCTGAAAATCATTCCACCGTGAAAGTACCCTTGTTTTTCTTGCCCCTAAATCTTCCTGCTTGCTTACTGTAATTCCCAGCAGTGCTTCATATTTTGAGATTCCATATTCGTCACAACTCTCAATAAATGCATTGTCAAGCCCCCTTTGGATATTGGAATCAATTTCATCCATTTCTTTATCTTCTGCCTGCATGATTTCCTTTATTTCTAAAAACTGTTTCATAAAATCGGGCAGATAATCCAGGAGCTTTCCCCGTTCCACAGTCTCACCCACTGATATCCCCCCTCCCCGGGATTTGATCTGCATCCAATACCAGATTCCCCGCAGTCCCGTTAATCATAGTATTTTCAACATCAATAATCCCTTCTATCCCAAGCAACAGGCTTTCAAGCTGGCTGACGCGAACTACAATATTATCGCTTTTCGCCCATTTCTGCCTTAACTGCAAAAAATAAGAGTCAACAGTACCCTCTATTGACTCCCGCAGATTTTCAAATGTATATCCTGTTTCATACGTAATTGTGAATATAAAATCTACCGTTTTGTTTTTTACCCCTGACACATGGACAATATGCCCAATTGGCACGATACCTTCACCTTCACCTGCTGACGGATCTAAAGCCTGCTGGACGGTATCTATAAGCACTGCTGACGGCTCTTTGAATTCAGATGTGATAATAACAACTTTTACTGTCCCCCCAGTGACCAACAGCCCCTGCTTCCCTGCCCCATGCACACATTCCAGCCATTTATATATCTCAGAGCCAACCGTAGCCTCTGTTTGGTTTGTAAGCCATTCCGTAACTTCCGCGCACGGTATCATGTCTGCTGGTGCATATCCCTGTTTCCACTCCCTGAATACTTTACATGCACCGACACCATCCATTTTGTTTACCTTGCTTATATAATCCGCTTTATTTCCCCCGAATTCTTCACTTTTAAATGATGCAAAATACCGCTCCCTGAATGTCTCTACACCTTCATCGTCCTCACCTGGTATCAAAATTTCTGTTAAAAAAGCAGTTTCCAGCCCTTCCACATACTCAATCGGCAACAACGCCCCTAACTGCTGGTTCCCTTCTGTCCCGGCTGTTTCGCACTGGATTTTATAAGCCCCCGGTTCCCCTTCGATCGGTTCGACTACTGAATAATTTAAAGATGCCATATTAAAACGTTCCCCCGCATTTATAGAAATGTCCTGGGGCGTAACAACCATTTTCCCAATTGCACACGTTTCCTCTTTTGGGAGCATCCCCCTTTCTGCTGCCCTTTTTACTAAATAATAATAGGACGCTGATTCAGCGAACACTTCGTTCATCACCATATCCAGGGCTTCATAGAACTCCGCAAGTTCCAGTGCGGCTGGGGCGATTGCATCGTAAATAACGGAGCCTTCTCTTTTGTCAAAATCATTGCTGACATTTTCCAACATACGTTCCATTAACGCTTCAAATCCGCGCTCCTCAAACATTACAATTCAACCTCGCTTTCCATTTCAAATTCATCTTCCTGTACGGTGGTAACTGTAAAAGTCAAATGAAGAGTATGTTTCCCTGTTCTCTTCACAGTGAAATCATCCACTGATTCAATACGGTCATCCGCCGTTAATGCTTCTATCACCCTCTGCTTTACCTCGCTCATGACATAGGGCATTGGTTTGCCGTATAAATCCTGCAACTCGACACCATAATCCCAGGAATATATTTCATGCTCATATCTCTCCGTGTTAAGGATTTTTATTACTGACTGACGTATTGCCTCAGTTTCATCTACCTTCCCAACAAAAACATGCCTATCAAGGTTCATCGCATATGTTAGGGATGGTTCCGAGCCCACATCAAATCCTTCGTCAATATCATCCTCTTCATCTTCGTCAAAATTTTCGTAATTTTCGTTTTCTGGTATCATGCAGCCCACCTTCCTGTCACAAGGTATCAATGATCACATACTTTTGTCCTCCCGCCTGGCGTAGCATAAGAACATTTGAACCTTTTTTTATTTTTTCTCTTGCAGTGCTTGTAAGTGTAATAAATTCATCATCCAGTACCATTTTTTGTCCAATACTGACTTCCAATGGTGATACATCCCTTACTTTCCCAGTAAATGTATTACAAGGCTTGGATGCTTCTACAGCGCTGACTGCAATACGTTTGATCAGTTGTATCAGACTGTCATTCGGCACTAAAACCACCTCCCGATAAATGAAGATCCATTATATGCTGATGGTTGTTAAATGTATGCGTTACTTTATCCACCAGCATGTAATTTGCAACTTTTACATCACCCAGCTTCAAGATTACCGGAACCATTGAGCCTGCCCGGACTTTTTTATTTCCGATAACGCCATTGATTGTCAGGTTTTTTACTTTCCGGTTGTACAGTTTCAAATACGCCTGGGATTTTAGTTCCCCTACATCCGGACTGTCTATCTTCTCCAAGTACTGGAGCAATCCCCAGCTATTTATACTTTTTGAGCTTTTTGCGATATAAAGGTCATAACTTCCTTTGTCCTCATTTTCATATACCAGTTTAATCTGGTTATATACGCCATCGTCAATTGTAGTCTTATACGTATAGTCCTCCCCTGTTTCCCCATCAACCAGACAATCTGTGACTTTCATATTTGCCACATTCACCAGCCTCAGTTTCCCCACTTTATCGTAAAGTACATACATCTTATTTTTTGTCAACAGGGTTTTGTCCAGGGCGTTCTGGATCATGTCAAACAGCTCTGAATCGTCCTCTATCCCGGAGATAACATATTCTGTGTTTGCTAATTTTCCGCAATTAAGGTGGAAGCGTTCAGCGATTATCTGGATAAGTTGGTCTGCCCTTTTCTTTTTATAAATAAGGGTATCTTTGTTCTTCAGATAGCGGAGCTGATCGTACACGGTATACGACATGATTCCGTCTTTTGATTTCTGGCGGGTAAACACAAAACCATAAAACATCTTTACTTTATCCACCATCACCAACACGGAATTGCCTTCTACAATTTTAAATTTCTTCTCAGTTGCAGCCTCAAAGGTCAGCTTTCCCGGCGCCCCTTTTCTTTCCCATGTAAGTTTCATCCCATCTTTTACAGGCACGGTAAACCGCTTTTTCCCATTTGTTACAATCACTTTGACATTTACCTTTGGAAGTACATTTGTTTTTTTAGGTGTAAGGCTGATTTTCTTAGCTGGGGATTTCTTTTTCTTTTCAAGAATTTTCCGCAGGTAGGCAAGTTCCTCGGCTGATGTCTTTTTTACTTTCTTGGTATTCCCTGTCTGGCCGCCTGAACTGCCCGAACCGCTTACATCCCCTAAGCTGCCTGTATTGCCTGCTGAACCGCTATACCCGCCCACCCTGTTCAGACTCGAATATTGGGGCACACCGTAGCCTGTTATACTCTCATAGCCCAAGGGGTAACTTCTTCTTGCCACCTGGTCTGATGAATTCCCTTCTATGGTATATACCATTCCGCTGTCTGCCCTCTCTACAATCCCTACGTGCGTTCCTCCAAAATAAATGATATCCCCTCTCTTGGGGTTATACTGCCCTTTTAGCCTGTAAAGCCCCCTGCCGCTGAACCAGTTTATGCCGTCAGAGCAGTTGGCGGTGTATGGAACTGCCGAAGCTTCACCTGCCTGTGCTGCACACCAGCTAACAAACATGTGGCACCACGCACATCCGTTCATGCACATCCATTGTCCGTACTTGGTTAGATTAGTTTTTGTCTCCCTGTAGCCCAATTCCCCAATCGCAATGTCCACAATATCTTTTGCCATAGTTCCCTCCTACTTTGGCAGTTTCAATTTCGTCCCAGCGTATAAAAAGCGGCCCTTTGAAGAAGATTTCCTTCCGTGTTTTTTTGCTGCCTGTTCAATTACTTTTTTGTTCTTCTTATAAATGCTTTTCCGCTTTGAGCCATCCCCCAACTGCTTCCTTGCAATTTTGAGCAGGGTATCTTTCTTTTTTACCGTATAGGTCTTTGCCTTCTGCTTCGTTTTCCTCGTTTTCTTTGCGCCCCAGCTCCTGTATTCCTTCATCCTGAGCTTAACTGCCACATCAAGCCCATACTTTACTGCATCCTCTATAATTTCATAGCTCTCTATCGTCACATCCATCGCCGTATCCCAAAGGAGATTCCTGTCATCCGGGGTTGTCCTTGACATCGTAAATGTCACTGGCTTTTTTGACTTCTTCCATTTTTCTAGTTTTTTAAGGTAATACTTCGCGTTCTGGAAACCATTTTCATATACTGCAAAAGGGTACTTCTGCACAGCCGGAAGAAGCAGTTCGTCAATAGCTATATCCGTAAGCCCTGGGGATTTTATTAAGTTGACTTCACCCCCATTTATGAGGGTGAGTGTCTTATTCTGGTTATTGATCTTAATGCTGAGTTTCGCCGGAGCTACTGGGAAAGCGACTACATTTTTCTTTGAGTCTGTAATGTACATATAATATGGCATTAATGCACCCCCTCTGCTGTTGCGTTCATCTGTTCTTCAATCGTCGTCCTTAAATGTTCCGTTACGCCGTCCAAATCCATTTCATTATTAATTGTATTGTGGTTCGTCATATCTACCTTAATGGATGCAGTTGTAAATCTGTTCACTACATCCCTTTCTGCGATATCGCGCAAATATTTTAATTCCTCATTCGAAATTTCCACGCTGTTGGCGATTTTCCCTGTGTTCCCAGAAATATCGTCCACGCCGTTCCCAATATTAGTAAGCGCACCTCCATAATTGCTCAAATCACTATAATTACCCGCATCCGGTATGTTCGTATCAAATAAAGATGCTGGATTAAAATTCGCAATACTTTCATCTATACCCTGACCGAATTTATACCCAGCATCCCAGGCGGAACCGTATTCAAACCGTTTCAGGTGCATGGATTTAGGATCTACCTTTTCCATGACTTCCTCGCCCTTGCCGAAAGTAGAATCTACCCAGCCGCCAAGTGAATCGCGCCACCCCTGGACACTCCCGGCAAGATTCGAACCGAAAATAGTGTCAATTGCATTAGCCAGTGACTGGAGCAACGAAAGCACCGTGTCAACCAAATCAAAAAACAGGCGGGCAACCGCCCCTACAGGGTCTGTGAACACGTTTGCAAAGAAATTTACAAACGCCGCTATAAAATTCCAAAGCACGGCAAAAACATCAACTACAAAATTAATAAGCGTAACAAACAGGTTTCCGATAAAAGCCGCCCCTACCATAAATGCGCCACAAATAACACCCGTTGCAGAAATGGATGTCCCGGCAAACTTATTTATCGCCCCTACTGCTGCGTAAAACAAAGCAACAAGGGCTATTATCAAAATAATTATCCACATGATAGGGCAGGCAAGCAGCGCCGCATTCAACCCGTTCTGTGCTGCAATTTCTGCCGCAGTCGCGCCAGTTAAAGTGCCTGTCGCCGCTGCATGAACCATCTGTGCGACGGCCGTTGCAACATGAACCCCTTTACTAATCGTGCTAATAGTATTTGCTATCACCTGCGCACCATAGTAAACCGCCAAAGCCCCGGCTACGCCGTAAATGATAGGGGATAACCACGACCAGTTATCAGCTATAAGCTGCGCACTAGCGGCAAGCAGATCAAGGATTTCAAGTGTAATGCCCGACACCACTGAAAGGGTTTCAATTGCACCATTTACAAATTCTTGGAATGCTTCACTGTTTGCAATTTCATTCATTCTTTGGAGAACGGGCCGGAACGCCATCAACGCATTATTCTGAAAGGAAGTCCAAATCTGTGAAAATGTTTTTGGCATACTCTCAAACTTTGCATTCGTTTCATCAGCTGCCGCAAACATAGCCGCTTTTACTATATCTGCTGTAATCTGCCCTTCCGCCGCCATATCCTTTAATTGTCCTTTTGGTACTTCCATATAGTCAGCAATCGCCTGAATGATATTTGGGGCCTGCTCCAAAATACTGTTGTATTCCTCGCCGCGAAGAACACCTGAACCCATTACCTGTGTAAGCTGTAACATAGCGGCATCAATGCCTGCCGCTTCCGTTCCAGCAATCCTGAACTGCTTATTCACCTGTTCCATGAAAGCGATTATTTCTTCTGAACTGCCAAACGCATCACCCGCCATAAGCCCAAGCTTGGAAACAGCATCAGCGGTTGCCTGATAACTTCCCCTTGCCCGTTCCGCTGAAAGGAAAATCATGTTCTGTAAGTCCTGCGTGGTTTGTAATCCGTCATTCATCAAGTTCAAGCGAGCAGTTGTGGAAGTAAGCTGATCCGACAAATTCAACGCCGCTGAAACGGTTTGGATTGTGGCGTATGGGGCAACCGCACCCTTGATTGTCTGCATTAGTTCATTAGCTCCATCCGTGCCTTCTTCGATTTCGTGGTTGAACCGCCCTTGTTCGTCAACATTGTCACGGATATATCTTTCAGTGCTGCCTACTATCTGCGATAACCGCAAATAGGCTTCATTTGCCGCCTGGACGTCCATATTGCCAACTGCACGGTTCAAATTCTGCTGTTCTTGAATTGCCTGATCTAACTGCCCACGCAACTGTTCCAATTCTGCATTTGCAGTATCTGTACCCATATTCAAGGGGTTGTTTTCGATTATCTGAATACGCTGCTGGACCGCTTGCAGGCGGTTTTGCATATTGTTCATGTCAGCAGCAGCATTTGCCGGGAACAAATCAGTTTGTGCCGCTGTTGCCGCGATCCTGCTTTGTGTTTGGTTCAAAATGTTCAACATATTGTTTGCGCTTTGAACTTCTTGTTCGAACCGTTCCACGCCCGAATTTGTGAAAACCTCCAAGCTGTCCGATTGCCAATGAACCGGGACTTCCACGGGTTCTGGCTGTTCCGGTTCAATCGGCACATCAACAGGCGGTGGCTGCTCCACCAAAGGATCAGGCGCATCTGGCTGCACGGGAAGCACAACCGGGGCTGAACTCTGCGGGGCGGTAGGCGTTTGTGTTTCCGGGGTTTCAATCCCTTGCATTGCTGCATCCAGTTGCTGGACTGCAATAGCAGCCTGGTTGATGGAATCCCTCGCCGCCTCAATGGAAGCTGTATCAACAGGGGCGTTCATCGTCTGGTGCAAATCTTCCATTGCGGAAAGCCCCAAGTTTACGGAATTGATAACCTGGTACAGAATCCCTGTGAAATTATCCTGTAGTTCAATCGCCGTTCTGATTGTAGACATATAAATTACCTGCCTTTCTTCTTGGACTTCCGCTCAATTTCCTTTTCCCTCTTTTTATCATTCTGGATTTTTACTTTAATGGAAGCTACAACAAAAGCTTTTTCCTCTTCATCCATCCCGAGGAATACAGAAGGTAAAATGTGGAGTTTCAGAAGGGCATAGTAAGCATAATTCGCTTCCCAATCCCCTTCTTCTATTAGTTTTTTGCTTCATCCACCTTATCTTCAAAGGATACATCAAACCCCTGGAACTTCTGCACATAGGCAGCGAGGTCATTGTATTCCCCTGGATCATCGACCATTTCCACGAGCAAATCCTCGGGCGTTTTCACACCATAAGAATCCTGCAAATCGGCATTATATAAATCCGGCACAACAATGGAAGCTGCTATCATCCTGCGGATATAGAGGCTTGATTTCAGCTTCGGGCGGTATACGTTCGGTTTCCCTGTTACCGGAAGGTCTACCGTACAGCCTTCCCTGATTTCCTCATTCTCTTTTGATGTGATGTGCCGGAACTCCCAGTTAAGAGGGATTCCCTTTTCATCGCAAAGGGATTTTGTAACCGGGTGCAGCTCATTCTCTTTTACAGTTTTATTGCTTTTCATAAATTTAGCGAATTTAGACATTTTATATTATTCCTTTCATTATTTATATTGGAATATGCAACCCCACTTATACGGGCTTATAAGCCACACAAAAGTGGGGGTCACTCTTTCCGTTAATTTTTATTTTGTAACGAAACCATCCAAGTCCTTGAACTTTTCCGGCATCTTAAAATCCTCAAATGTAAAATCCATATCTTCATCAAGGTATTCGCCGTCAGCGTCAAATTTTGCCAGGATGCCACCGTCAATGTTACAATCCATTAAGACGATTGTCTGGCGCCCTGCGGCAGATGTGCTGTCCTCATTTGAGATCTGTATTTCAAAATAAGTATCCTTCCCTGTGTCCTTATAATCAAGCATCATTTGGCGAAAAATAGAAGTGTTGTAATGGAAGGTTGCGCTGCCCGTCCCCTTCCATCCCGTAGCTTTGTTGCCCTTACCCGTTTTTCCGAGAATCGGAACCTCCGTTTTCGTTTTCTCAAATTTTGCTTCAAGATTGATAGCTTGCATGAAGTTATAGCGATTCGTCCCGATAATCACGAAGCATTCAGCCAGAGCCGCAAATACTGTGTCTTTGGCTTTCATAACTACATTGCCGTTCATTCTGTCCCATCCCCTTCCTTATGCCACTGTAACGGTCATATATAATTTGCTCATCGCATTTATAACCGTTACAAGGTCAGTAACTACAATAGATTTCTTTGTATCTCCCTGTTCAATAGTCACATCAGAATCTGAAAAATTTTCAATCGCCCTGATTTCCTGTAACTGTTCATGGTGCTTCACAATATCCGACCAAAGGGAAATTC
>CAOJXI010000048.1 GCA_948465665.1 uncultured Clostridia bacterium
CGAAACCTTTTTAATCCGCCTTAGCTTGTACTCGTCTTAGCTTTCTCCCGCAAATGAGCTTTACTTCAAAAGATACTTATCAAAGAAGGGGATCACGCCTTTCCCGACCCACTGATGGCCGCCCTCATGGATAGAATGTACAATCCTATCCGGCACACCCAAAAGCGTATACGCACTTTTTGCAATTTCCACCTGGGGATAAACATTATCCAAACCAGGTTCCCCTTCCAAATGATCCTGTTTTCCGCTTTCCACAAACAAAGGTCTGGGAGCAATCATTGCGCCCAAATCCCCCATATCCAGTAATTTCCACAAATTAGGGGCAAAATTACAGGAACAATTCCCTGGCAGCCGAACCAATGACTCTTTAAATCCGTAAAAATACCCGCTAGTCACCGCGCATTTAATTCTCTCATCCATTGCAGAAAAGTAAATGGTCTGTTGTCCGCCGCCTGACATCCCCACACATCCCACACTGTCGCGGTTAATTTCAGGATAAGTTTCCAAAAGGTAATCCAGCAGCCGCATCAAATCCCAAACCATCATGCCAATCATAGACATACCAAAACCCACTGCCATCTGGTTGATTTCCCTATGGGAGTTAGAGCGCCACTTTTCCGCCTCATCTCCCTGCTCCCATTTCTCCCGGCGTTCACCCGCGCCCCTTGCGTCAGGACATGCCACATAATAACCAGCAGCAGCTAGTTCCTCAGCAAAGGAAACCTTCTTTCCGAATTTTTTCTGCATTTCCTGAACCCAAGGATTTTCCGGGTCAGCGACATTGCTTTCTTTGCCGCCGCCGTGACCGTGGGGGTTCATGATAAGTCCCCCATTATGCTGCCCCTTGGGTTTTAATAGGAAAAAGGGCGTCTCCACAAGAGGCTCTGTCTGGATAAGCCAGTGTTCACGGGTATAGTTCTCGAATTCTTTCACATCCAGCAGCTTGGGGTTGGCTGGAGCGGGTTCGCATAGGTCAAGCCCAATCGTTTCCCTCAAACGCCGGTTCATATCAGCCTTCCATGCTTCATAGGCTTCCCTGCTGGAAACGTCAACGCCGTGTTGACGGCCTACCTTGTCGTAAAGACGGGAGAAATAGTCTAAAGTGGTGTAGTATTGCATAATGTAGCCTCCTTTTTTATTCCACTCGCAATAATAAAGAGCGAGATACTTACAGATGAGATGTTAAGGAATCCTTGCTATATCATATTGAATAGACCTTTGATATTTTTAAAGCAGCATAAACGAAGGTTTTTACGATAAACATATTTTACCACATCTGCACCGTTTTTTCAAAACGGAACAACTGCTTGACACAATGCGCCAGTTTGACTATACTTAAAGTCAAGTTTGCTGATATTTTACAGCGAATCAATCATTTCCCAGGGAGGTTGAGGTTCCCCATGAAAATATTTGGAGTCCTGATGATTAACGAAGGCATCTCCCCTCTGTACAAAGTCCAGTAACCGGACGAATCCTGTACAGAGGGCATTTCGGAAAACGCCGGTAAAGCATTCCCGCGCTTTTCCCTGATTCGTCCGCATTGGATTTTGTACTTTTATAGAACTTCAAATCTGTAAAAGGGAGAAAATTCAATGAAACAGCCAAGCTTTAAAAGATATGTCGTTTTCTGGTTGAGCCAGTCAGTTTCCCAACTGGGCAGTTCCATGACCAGCTTTGCCCTGATCCTGTGGGCGTATGAAAAGACCAGTTCTGCTATGTCGGTTTCCCTGATGTCCTTCTGCCGGTATCTGCCATATATTCTGGTGAGCCTGTTCGCCGGGGCGTTTGTGGATTCCCACAGGAAAAAATCTATCATGCTGGTTTCTGATGCAATTGCCGCCGTCGGTTCCCTTGCCATCTTTCTTTCCGGCGCTGCGGGAGTTTTGGATATCTGGCAGATTTATGTAGTAAACCTTGTTATAGGGTTTATGAACTCTGTCCAGAACCCCGCTATGTCTGTTGCAATTGGCAGGATGGTTCCCAAGGAACGTCTGGGCCAGGTCAGCGGTATGAATTCCTTTTCCAGCAACCTGATTACCATCTTTTCTCCGGCTGCTGCTTCGGCGGTGTATGCCTTCGGGGGGCTTAATGCCGTCATTCTAGCGGATCTTTGCAGCTTCCTGTTTGCGTTCCTGGTGCTTCTTCTGTTTATCCATGTGCCGGAGGAAGATGGGACACAGAAAAAACGGCTTTCCCCTTTGCGGGGCTGCGCCGACGGATTCAGTTTCCTGCGTGCCCATCGGGGGCTGTGGACAGTCGTTGTCACTATGTGCGTGATCAACTTCCTTTCACGGCTTACCTATGAAAATATCCTCTCTCCTATGCTGATTGCCAGAAGCGGCGGGACTACTACGGTGGGCATTGTCAATGCGGTTTTGGGAGTGGGCGGTGTTGTAGGCGGGCTGCTGGTTTCCACCGGAAAAATGCCTAAAGATAATGTCAAACTGATCTATTTTTCCGCTGCCTTTTCCTTCCTGACAGGGGATATGCTTATGGCGTTGGGACAGAACAGCTTTGTCTGGGCGCTGGCGGGCGTTGCCGCAAGCGTACCCATCCCGTTTATCAATGCAGGACAAAATGTAATCCTGTATCAAAATGTTCCCTCTGAGATACAGGGAAGGGTTTTCGCTGTCCGCAACGCCTTGCAGTACAGTTTTATTCCTGTCGGTATCCTTTTGGGCGGCTTTTTGGCGGATTCCGTTTTTGAACCGTTTATGGCTTCCGGTTCCGCCTTTGCAGGGTTCCTCCACCGTCTGGTAGGATATGGGAACGGCAGCGGCATGGCGGTTATGTTCCTGTGTACGAGCCTCTGCGGGACGCTGTTCAGTCTCTTCTGCTACCGCAGCAAGGGGATGGATGAGCTGAGAGCCCCGTTGAAAAAACGGGGAGGTGAGATAGAAGGTTAAAAAAGGATAGAATTCAAAGCCACTGGCTATCCCAGCGACCTGACAGATACACAGTGGGCTTTGGGATAAGGTTCGTTTTGTTATTCGGGAGAAATAGTTTGGGGCAGCGATAAAATTAACCATTAAGGGAGACGCACAGCATTACGATGTTGTGTGCCTCCCTTTTTAAAAACTACCATCCAAATATATCAGAATGACTGCCTGTTGCAGTAGCAGAAGGGATTAACATATCATTAGAAATTTGATAGAGTAATAACCAATCTGGTTCAATATGACATTCTCTAAGATCGCGAAATTTACCTGATAATTGATGATCTTTAAATTGTAAAGGGAGGGGTTTGCCGGTTGAAAGCATGGTAAGAACATTTGCAAGCTTCTGCAAATCCTTGCCGCGCTTTTTCATCAGTTTAACATCCCTTTTCATTTGATTGGTATATAAAATTTTATACATAACCTAGTCCTCTAACATAGAGGCAATAGCTTCTTCAGCAGTATCAAAAGGCCCATGAAGATTTTGCCGGTATCTGGTGTCATAGATAGCTTGCTGAAGGGAGACAGGGATTGCATGATGCTGTACGGAAAAGGGTATCCCGTCATTTTCCACAGCAGCATTTAAAAAAATACGTACTGCGGTTGAAGTATCAAGTCCAAGACTGGAAAAAAGCAGATCAGCTTGGCTCTTTAAGGTGTCATCGATCCTAATTTGTAATGTTGCCATAATTACACCCCCATATAGATATAGTACAATTATATATCAAAGGTGATGAAGAAGCAATAAAAATTTGTAATACCTGCTGCGTGACAGTCTGCACATGATAAACAGAGGGTGAAAGCATCCTTTGCTTTCACCCTCTTGATTACCACATAAGTAAGGACAGACAGCACTGTTCATTTTACCATTGACGGGGACATCTGGCTTTACTGTCTAATATACAGGTTATGCCCATTGTGTTCATAACCTTTTCGCAAATGGACACTCCATCAAGCTTGTTCATTTTTTTCGACGGGTATCCACAGCTCACATTTGTATTGTGGAGACTGCATATTGCCATTTGGATATACTTCAATATCAAGGTTTCCGCAAGGATGATACACACTTGTAGGGAAAAATTCGGAATAAACTTTATACAAGAGGTTTTGAAAGGCTGTAGGCATAGGGCCAATACTTTCAAAGATTGCCCATGTGTAGGAGGGTATTTGTTCAACACTTAATTCATCAGTAATAGTAGTCCCATTATATTCAACGCCGATTGCATATGTCATTTCGTTCTTTTTTGTGTCATCAGCACATACGCCAATAAGCGCGCCTCCAAACACACCGGATGCTGCTGCATACTTATAGAGGCTGTCAATCGTATGGTCGTTACGGCAATCATCCCAATATTTGGGCAGCTCTTTGTTGTTCTGTTCAATATCGTTAGAAAAGCTTTTTTTCTTTACGATGATGTCAATCTTGTCCTTCTTTTCAATCCTGTAGTTCATAATATTTCCTCCGTCTAAAATAAGTTTTACAGAAAGCCGTGAAAAGGATTTGAGCTTGGAACCATACATTTTTGCATATGACGGCGCTATCCCATGAAATCGGGTAAACGCTCTGCTAAAGCTTTCGGGAGAATCATAACCATACTTGAAAGCCACATCTATCACCTTCGCATCAGAAGACGAAAGCTCACTGCCGGCAAGCGTAAGCCTTCTGTTTCTGATATATTCGCCAAGAGTGCAATTACACAAAACACCAAACACTCGCTGAAAATAAAATGGTGATATGAAAGCTTTGCTGGCAATGTCTGTATAGTCAAGCTCCTCGGTCAGATTATTTTCAATATAATCAATCGCATTTTGCAGACCGGCTATCCAATTCATTGATTCATCTCCTTTCTGTATGTACTTATCTTAACAGAAATAAAGTTTTGGGTCATGACTTTTTATGCAAACAGATGTTGCCTATAAAGAGATATATTGGCTTATAAGATGTTCCCAATCAGTCCGCTTGCCGGAACCGGCTGGAACACCGAAAGCCTGTCATGCTGATCGTATACAAGGGTATTAGTCACATCAACCGCCAGCTTATTTTCCCTTTTGGGAGAAATAATCCAAGATAATGATAAAATCACCCGTTAAGGGAGACATACAGCATTAAAACGTTGTACGTCTCCTTTCAATATATTTTGGGGAACTCATTCAATCCCCTATTGCAAATTATTTTTCAGAAGGAAACAACTTTTCGACGATCATTTCCGCACACTCAGCGGAACTGTGAATACTTGTGTCTACAGTAATACGATATTTAATATTTTCTGCCATCATTCTGTGTTGTTCTTCTGATTGTGTTTCAAACCGATTTCCACGAATCAAGTTTCTTTGCCTGCAAATTTCCAATGGACAGTATACTTCTACGATATCAAGGGGATTGTCCCTCAAAATGTCCATCATCTGCTGGTAATGAGGCTTCAATTCCTCCTGCTCAACCAGTATTCCATCAATTAGGACATTCTTTCCCATGTCTGAAAACAGCTTGGCTGTGTGGTACATCATAATGATTACTTCGCCGAGATATTTCCAGTAATTCCGGCGTAGGAATTTTTCCCCTACCATCTCCTGGAACAAATCGTTCGCCACAACGTAAAAGAAAATATCATCCCGCTCTTGAAGGGCTTCAACAATGGAAGTTTTTCCTGAACTGGTGACACCGTTTAGAAAAATAATCCGTCCTTTTTCCATTTTAAATCTCCTTCTCAAAATAATTCAGTCCGAAACCCCACTGGCCCAATCAGCCCGCTTGCCGGAACCGGCTGGAACACCGAAAGCCTGTCATGCTGATCGTATACAAGGGTATTGGTTACATCAACCACCAGCTTATTTTCCCCTTTCTGAACCTTCCCGTCAACGGAAACCCTGTAAGGGAAGCTGATGCACGTCCCCACATCCTCGCCATTGAGCCAGATATGGGCAGTTTCCCCGACTGTCCCCAAATCAAGCTGCAACGGCCCGCTGCCGGAAAAATCATCCCCATTAAAAACAGCTTCATAGCGGATTGTACCGGAAAAGCGCGGAAGCATACCAGGAGCATTAAGGTTCTTCAAATTTTCCATAGTGCAGTAAAAGGTAAAGTTAGGATAATCCTCCGCGCTGGCGGTGGAAAGGCTCCATTTGCCGTCCGTCTGGATGGGGTGGAATTCCGGCAGGGCGTCCCTCCATGACGGGATATTTCCGCTTTCAGCGAGAACCTTATTTTCTTCATCCAATGTAACAATCATAGCTTCATAAGGCGCAAGTTTAACGGGAATTTGTAAACCGCCCTCTTTGGTATATGTATAGCGAATCGAATATAAACGATTTTCATAAGCGTCATACCGCAGGGGGATACGGCTGTCATGAAGCTTTAAGACTGTTTCCTGACTTTGGACAACAGATTCATTAAACAACAGGTAATGGTCGCTCCCGCCCTGCCGGTAGTGATAAATACGCAGGTCGGGAACAGAGCAGGAAACAGCCAGGTCATAAATACCCAAAGCCCGAAGTTTATTTGCAAGCTGTCCAAGCGGAACAGCATCGCACCCGGAAAGCAAATTTTCCATATTTTCGCTGCCGTCAGCCGCCTTATCGGTCAGCCGTTTGGGAAGCCCGTTGACAAAGAAAACCGGAAGCCCCTGTTTTGCCAGTTCCTTTAATGCAGATACCAGGGACAGGGGAACCGCCTCTGCATAGGGCAGGATTAGCGCACCATAGGATTCGCTGCCCACAGAAAGCTGTTTTTTACCATCCAGCTTTGTATGGCTGAGGATTACATCAATGGGAAGGATGTCGCAGTCAATCTGGTCTTCCGCCAGAACGCGAACCGGCGTCTGGGATTTCATATAATCGCTGCCAGCCCATTCCCCCTCGGCGTGGTAAAGCACTGCTGCAGATGCAGCATGAACCCCGTCGCTGATCAGGGAAGAAACCCGGTTCATGTAATCCATCAAACGGAAGAAATCCCGATATTGGGGATTTTTCCCCCGCGCATAGAGATGCGGCGGGCAGTCGGGGTCTGGAAATTCCTTTGGGGTAAAGGCATGGGGAACATAGCAGTTGATTCCCCGCACCAGCATAAAATCAGTAAGCCATTTCATCTGGCGCAGCCCTTCCACCCAGCCGTAAGCGCCAAAAATTTCACACATGGCGCGGCCTTTCTTTTTAGGGTCAATATGGGCAAGGGATGAGCATAATTTGGCAAGTCCGTAATAGAAAAATTCGTCGTCGGCTTCAAAATCGCGGGAAGTCCAGGCATGGGAGCTGCCCTTGATTCCAGGGATAATTTCATGGAGAACTACGTCAATCCCAGCCATGTCCTGCCCCCACAGGGAGCGAAAATAGTGGCCTGTGCCATTCCCAAGGCGGCCATGGCAGTTATTTTCTTCAATGACATGCCCAATATATTCTACACCGCGGGCGCGGCACCAGTCCCCGATACGGGTACAGAAATTTTTATCATATAGATGGGTCATAGCGTCCATATAGGCATAACGGACTTTCCAGGTATTTTCCCCTATGTCATACCATAATCCCGGCAGAAGGGAGGGCATTTCATCCCCAAGGGAGTTCTTCAGCATAGTTTCCAGCTCATTGCACCAGGGCATGGACATATAGGGAACCCGTCCAATGGAAGCATGATAGCCGTAAGCGTTGCCCATTTGGGGTTCGTCGGAGAAAAAGCCCTTGAACGTTTTGCCAAATTCGCTTCCATAGTGCTGGTAATGGGCTTCATAAACCGTGTCAATTAAAACTTGGGTTCCTTCAGCAGTTAGAGGGTTCAGGTATTCATCCAGCCGGGTAGAGTGCCCGCTGGCTCTGGATAATGTCATATAAAAGATACGCCAGTAACCTTCCGGGACATCCCAGTAAATTTGATCATCGGCAATACAGCCTGTAAGGTCAATAAATCTGCCTGATACATGGTCATCCTCCCCTGTGCGCAGGCTTGCCACAACACGGTAAAGGATATCGCCAGACGGGACTTTCAGCAAAAAGGAAGTTCCGCTGGTGGGGCCGATTACATCAATATGGGTTTCTTTGAGGAACCATTTGCGGTGTTCCGGGAAATCCCGTACAACCCGCCCGGCAGCATATCCGGTAGGAAATTTTGCATCGTCCAAAATCCATACGCCCATATTCCGTTTTTTACATTCGTCCATAATGATATCCATATCACGCCACCAGGATTCCCCTAAAAAGTCGGGATGGGGACGG
The DNA here is from genome assembly GCA_948465665.1 of uncultured Clostridia bacterium. Taxonomy (GTDB): domain Bacteria; phylum Bacillota; class Clostridia; order Oscillospirales; family Ruminococcaceae; genus UBA1405. Next base: position 8,136 of record CAOJXI010000048.1, read on the forward strand.
GACTCCACACAAACCGCCCTTATATGCGCTTCATGGATTTTAGCGACTGTTTCCCGCAGAATAGGCTCGCTTTCGCCATGCTGCCAGAAAAAGGGCAGAATATGGTTTTCCATTTTTCCTTCCAGCATATCCCGGATAACTTTCTGCATACAAATACCTCCCTTTTATAGATAGGCTCTTATTTTTTATACTTTGACTGAAGCTTTTTAGAAAGTTTGGCTGGGGGTTTCTGCCGCTTTTTTACTGATTCAGCCCGCTTTTCAGCCAGAAATGCAAAGTATCCATTTATTTCATAGACCTTTACTCCACCAAAGACCGAAACCAGCTTGTTTTTATACCAGTCCAGCCTTTTTGTCACCATAATGAGCTTTCCGCCCAGCTCCAATTTTTGAAAGCTTCCTTCAATAAAATGTTTTGGGACAGAAAAATCTGCATGGTATGGGGGATTTGATAAAATCAATGTAAATGTTTTATCCTGGATTTCTTTAAAGCCGTCGCTAAGGCGGATGTCAATATCAGGGACATGGTTGAGTATGGCGTTTTGGCGGGCGCAGTCCACCGCCTGCTGGGAAATATCGCACATAACGACTTTATCCATGCCAAGAATTTTGGCAGCTAAAATTCCCACAACGCCATAACCGCAGCCCAAATCAAGGACTTTATCAGTTGGGCGAAACTCTGTGACGGACAGCATAGCCAATGTCCCTGCATCTACGGAATGGGGAGAAAAAACAGATGGGGATGCTTCAAATATTAAGGAGAGATCTTTTAAAGTAACAGAAATCATAATAGTAGGGGGCCTCCCTGATAGGTTAGAAGTAAGCTATATATCCAGTATAAAAGGGCTTTCGGGTTTGTCAAAGGGTTTTTATAAGCAGGCATTGAGATTATAAGAAATTCCAGAATTATTTAACGCGGGTTCAATAAAACAAATTTGACGTGAACCGTTCCAATAATTTAATAAAGAAGCTGGGGTGCCTTTGATATGCACTCCAGCTCTTTCATTATAAAAACTTTTCTCGCTTTGCATAAATCACACGGGCTATTGTTACCAGCCTGCATCCCTCATCAACCCAATAGAGTACAAAGTAATTTTGCACTAACATTCTACGGTATTCGTGCTCTAATGGTTTGATTGGCACATACACTGGATGCGAATAGGGGAAATCCTTCAGTTTTCCACATGCGTCAACCAGTAAATTTGCAAGGTCATCCGCAGCAATAGGATTGCAAAGCTCCACTCCTATATAGTGAGCGATTTCTATCATGTCCTTCAGAGCCGAAGGGAAGTATTCCAAACTATACATCTGTTTTTCCTTCCATAGCTTCCTTCATTGCAGCCAGGACATCCTTGGATGAATAACGTTTGTCGGTTATCTTTGCTTCTCTTTCTGCTTCGGCTAACTTAAAATAGATTTCACTCTCAAACTGCATTGATTCGTAGGCTTCCATACTGAGGACAACCATATCCCCATAGCCGTTCTTTGTCAGGAAAACCGGTTTTGCGGTTTCGTGTACTGTTTTGGAAATATCAGCAAAATGATTTCTTAAATCAGATACAGGACGGATCATCTTCACTTATATCACCTCCTGCTTTTTATTTTAGCATAATTATGCTAAGATATCAACATCACAAAAACATTGCCATATACAAGGGGAGATGCAGAACCCCATCTTTTTCCATGACATCTTTAGGGTAAAGAATATAAGGCGTCCCTATCTTAGCCGCAAATTTTTTTCTGAACTTATCCAGCGATGAATGGGAACGATAATTACCGGATTTCACCTCAACAGGGGAAACCTTCTTTCCCTTGGTGATAAGAAAGTCAATTTCCATATGGTTCTCCCTGTTTTCGCTGTCACTGCGGGAATAAAAATAGAGCCTGTGCCCATTGCGCCGGAGCATCTGGGCCACAATGTTTTCCATAACCATGCCTTCATTGATATCCAGCTTGTCAAACAGGATTGCCCGGTAAAATTCATTATCGGTGAAAGCAGTATCCATAAAGGTATGTGTTACCAACAGTCCGGTATCAGCCATGTAGCACTTCTGCATGGCATGGTCGGCGCTGGGTGCCAGCCCAACGCTGGGATCAGTGGCATTAAAACAGGCATTGACCACCATCGCTTCATTCAGCCAGATGAAAGAATCTTCATAAGCACGAAAACGGGCTGTTTTGCCAAGTGACGACAGGGTATATTTCTTCTCTTTTTTGGAAAGCTGTCCTGGAATTCCGTCAAAGACAGCATAAACTTTTTCTTCATAACCCTGGGCAAATTTAGAAACATCTTCCCGATAAAGCCGGAGTATCCGCCGCTTGGCCTCATCGGAGGCGGCAAAATTTTTCCCATCCAGATAAGCCAGGACAGACTGGGGCATCCCTCCGACAAGGACATACTGCCGGAAATCATTCATGATTTTCCGGTGAAGCGCCTGCCCCAAAGGAGACTTTGTTTCAAAACAACGGCGGATCAGCGGCGCTGTTGCTTCATCCCCCATTGCCCAAAGGAATTCTTCAAAATCCAAAGGAAACATCTCAATATGTTCCTCCTCTGAGGGGATAATGATGTTTTCTATATTCTTTTTCAGCCGAATCAGCGAACCCGTTTCGATAAAGTCATACCTGCCGTCCGCTACCAGGTATTTGATTAGCTGCCTGGCCCTGGGAAACTGCTGCACTTCGTCAAAAACGATAAGGGAGTCCCGCTTATATAAGATAGTGGAATAAAAAACAGACAGCTTTGCGAAGAACAGATCAAGGTTGGCGCTTTCGTAAAGAAAAAGGTCAAGAATATCCTGGGGGGCATTGCCAAAATCAATTATAATATAGCTGCGGTATTCCTGTTTGGCAAAGAGTTCAGCAATATAGCTTTTACCAACACGCCGCGCCCCGTCAATAAGGGCTGCTGTCTGTCCATTGCTTCTTTTTTTCCAGGCAAGAAGTTCATCATAAATTTTCCGTTTCAGCATATTAACCCCCTCTAATTTGCTTATATTCATTTCTCTATCCTCATTATATCACAAATGCACGAAAAAGCAAATTTATTACTCTAAAATCATCACTAAACAGCAAATTTTTAATCCCTATATTTTCACGAATTTTATGATATCCAAAATATGCGTTAAAAACCGCCCCAAAATATTGAAAATCAAGAGTTATGTCCATTTCATCTTTGCATTATATACAAGAAAGAGGATGGACATAAAAATCCATCCTCCTGAGCTGTTTCAATATTTAAAGACCAAAGATATCATGAAATAAAGTTGTATGGGTTATTATTTATCATCATAATGTCCCTTGCATTGGTAAACCTTAATTTGACCTTTTTCCATACAATAAAGAAGCCGATTTGTTCCGTCAATGTGTCGGCTCCAATAGCCTGTAAGGTTTTCTCTTAAAGGTTCCGGCTTTCCCAAGCCTTCAAATGGATTTCTGGAAATATCTTTTAATAATGCGTTAATTCGTCTCAGCGTCTTCTTATCTTCCGCCTGCCAATATAAATATTCTTCAAAAGCCCTTTCGGTAAAAATGATATCAGCCATGCTCCATCATTTCCAATTCTTCGAGGGTCTTTGAAACCGTTTTCCCCTGTTTCATCTGTTCTATGCTTTCCCCAATTGCCTGCATATTGGAATAGCTGTAAAACGGATCTAAAGAGACTTCAAAGGGTAATCTTTTTTCCCTAGTCATTTTTTTGGCAAGTATGGTGACAGCAGTCGTTATGGAGAAACCTAATTCATTGCATACAGATTCAAATTCCTGTTTTAAGTCATCGTCCATTTTAACACTTACAATAGTTTGTGACATGCAGGAACCTCCCATTACCTTTCTAAAAAAGGACAGACATTTCTGCCTGTCCTTTTTATACCTTTAAAGTAACCTAATTAACCAAAATAACGAGCTAGCAAACCTCTGAAGGCTTTACCATGCCTCGCTTCGTCGCGGGCCATTTCATGAACTGTATCATGGATAGCATCCAGGTTCTGGGCCTTTGCCATCTTAGCCAGTTCAACCTTGCCGGCAGTTGCGCCGTTCTCGGCAGCTACGCGCAGTTCAAGGTTTTTCTTGGTGGAATCAGTAACAACTTCGCCCAGCAGTTCGGCAAACTTGGCGGCGTGTTCAGCTTCTTCATAAGCGGCCTTTTCATAATACATGCCAACCTCAGGATAACCTTCACGGTAAGCAACCCTGGCCATAGCCAAATACATACCAACTTCTGTACATTCGCCGTTAAAGTTCTGACGGAGCCCCTCTACGATAGCAGGATCAACACCGGCAGCAACACCCACTATATGCTCAGCAGCCCAAGCCATATCATTGGAAGCCTGCTCAGTAAATTTAGAAGCAGGAGCTTTGCACTGGGGACATTGAGCGGGGGCGGCATCTCCTTCATAAACATAACCGCAGACGGAGCAGATAAACTTTTTCATTGTAAATTCCTCCCATTTTATACATAATCATGCAATCAGAACATCATTCTAATTAAGATTTGTTCTGAATAAAGAGTACCACATAAATCTGAAACTTGCAAGAGGATTTTCGGGAAAAAATATAAGTTTTTGAAAATTTCAAATTTTATTTACAGAAATGGACGGGATTGGAAAGGGATAGTGAATAAGAGCCAAAGAGACGGACATACTAAAATCGGCGGCGCTCAAGAGGAGCCCCCAGATTTCAAAGGGCTTATGCGAAAAAGCGGCCCTTTCAGGAGGTTTTAAAATGAACAACCAGAACAACCAAAACCAGAATAACCAGTCCCAGAACCAGAACCACCAGAGCCAGTCCCAGAACCGCAACAACCAAAACCAGTCCCAGAACCAGAGCCAGAACCGCAGCAGCAAATAAGCAAATCCGTTTTATAGGGCAGGGACAGGAAAACCGCCTTTGCCTGTATAACGGATAATGCCTATATCTTATGATAAATAGGATATAGAAAAAGCGGAAAGGCCCCGGATCTCCCAATCCAGGTTGGGGGAGCCGGAGCCTTTTTATGATTAACATAAGTTCGACGATTCAATTCCTTAATTGTAAGGTTATCGGTTTTAGGTACGCCATCATCCGCAAACCGTTGGTTTGCTGGATGGCTGCAAGAGAAAACTTTCAGCTTCGTCCAACTCTGCGGAGTTGGACACAGAGGAAGAAAGCCCGCATAATGGGGATGCTCCCACGAAGCTGGTTCCAGTCCCAATCTGGTTCCTCCCCCTGAGCAATTCCAGCGGGCTTTTGATTTTGAATAC
>CAOJXI010000049.1 GCA_948465665.1 uncultured Clostridia bacterium
CGAAACCTTTTTAATCCGCCCCAGCTTGTACTCATCTTAGCTTATCCCCGCAAATAAGCCTGATTGAACTCACATTTCCAATTCCGCCATAAAGCGGCGGCAAGGGATTGCTATAATTCCCTGCAATAAAACCCCTTTCAATGAGGAACACTTACAATGTCGCGCCAAAACCTGAAACGGGGCGATATCGTAAAAGCCTTTGGCAAGGGGGCGTTATGCTATAAACGGCAACGTCCGAAATCTAAAGGAGGTAAAGGAGCTGCAAGCGAAATGAAAAAGATCTATCGAATCTTTGCGGGGGCGTTGTCGGTGTTAATGATAAGCGCGTTATCGTTATCATTATACGCAGGCCGAACCCTGCCGGATTATGTATATATAGCGGAGGGCCAGGAGGTAGAAGATTTGGATCTGTCCACTGCGGCATTATCAGGAACCGCCATAACGGTAGGTGCTCCGGTACAGCAGGCAGTGATAACCGAACCAGATCAAATTCCGGTTGGCCTGCGGATATTTGGCGCAATATCAGTTAAGGACATACTTGTACAGGTAGTTCCGCGGGAATATGTGCTGCCTGGCGGGACTCCTTTTGGAATTAAAATGTTCACAGATGGAGTCATGGTTGTAGGAATGACAGATGTTATCAATGACGGAGAAACAATAAATCCGGCAAAGGATGCCGGGATTCGCCTGGGGGATGTTATTACCAAGGTCAACGGGCGCCGCGTATCCACCAATGAGGAAGTCGCATCTTTTGTCGAAAAGAGCAACGGCAGCCCATTAACTGTGCAGATCCGCCGGGACGATCAGGAATTATTTGAAGCAAGCGTGATTCCGGTGCGCTCTGACGATGCAGGAGGATACCGCGCCGGTATGTGGGTTCGCGACAGTTCTGCCGGGATAGGGACTATGACTTTTATAGACCCTGAAAGCGGGTGTTTTGCCGGCCTTGGACATGGCGTATGCGATATTGACACTGGAAATTTAATGCCTTTATCCTCCGGGGAGGCAGTGGATGTAACCATTACTGGCGTAACCAAGGGCATGAGCGGGAGCCCCGGGGAACTCCGCGGGGCATTTTCAGAATCACGCCCCATGGGAGTTTTGCTCAGAAACGATGTAACGGGTGTTTACGGACAGTTGAATTCAGCTTCACTGGATTGGGGGAGCGTTATGCCAACTCCGGTTGCTATGCGCCAGGAGGTTAAGCCTGGAAAGGCCATTGTGCGTACAACAGTAGACGGGGAAGAAGCAATGGAATATGAAATCGTCATTGAGCGCGTTACTTTCAGCGATTCCAATCCCACCAGGAATATGGTAGTGCGGATTACCGATCCACGGCTCCTGGCAAAAACCGGCGGGATTGTACAGGGCATGAGCGGAAGCCCGATTTTACAGAATGGAAAACTGGTTGGGGCGATTACCCATGTATTTGTAAACGACCCAGCGCGGGGATATGGAATTTTTGCTGAAAATATGGAACAATGCCTTTCTTCTTTAGGCAAAATGTCGTAAAATAGTTTTTCTTCCCGAAATAGAAGCTTGTAACTTCTTGTAAATTGCGTTATAATGTTTCTATCTAAAAAGGTTTTAATGGACTTGCGTATTTTGAAAAAGAAGGTCTTGTCGAAAACCAGTATTTGGAAAAAAATGTAAAAACAGTATTGAAATAATTTCCAAAATATGGTAATCTAGGGGTGTCAATCCGAATGTTGGCGGTGAAAGCGTCGGAAAAAAGGCGCGGGAAAAATGCCGGCACGGAGTAAGTGCCGGCGGGCAATGAAAACCGGAAACGGGATTTGCTGGACGGCTATGGGATGACTTATTGCAGCCCCCTGGAAATCTGGGGCTTTTCAAAATATATTGCTTCAATACCATTACTGCCCCCCTGTTTGATAGGAAACGTCAGAATTATTGGCAAAAATGGGCCGAAAAACCTTTAAGCACAAACTTTTTCAGCCCATTCATTGACAATTTTAATGCCGTTTGCTATAAATTGTACATGGCTCCTATACAAGATTTCTAAATTCGAGTTTCAAACTACAATGGAACAGCGGGTATGTTGTGGGCTTGCAGGTCTTTTTAAGCTTTTTGATAGGAAAGGATCGAACATGCTTTTAAACTGTAAGCATCCAAGAGGGCGCAAAATCAAATAGCAAATGGAGTGAAAAATCATGAATAATCAGATGAAAGTATTAATTTCGGACGATGACAAGGATTTCTGTTCCCAGGTTGCCGCCTTGCTGAAAAACTATGGATATGAAACCATCTCTGTACCGAAAAACGGAACCGTTGTACTGGAAAGCATCACCCAGTACCAGCCTAAAGTCGTACTTATGGATTACTTTATGAGCCATGTGGACGCTTTGGGCGTTATGAAAGAAGTCGGAAAAATGGGGCTGTCCGATCCGCCTATGTTTATGCTCATTACCAGCTATGACAGCCCTTCCTTCCAAAGAGAAGTACTCTCTGCTGGAGCAGCCTATTACTTTCTCAAACCCTTTGATACCAGTATTTTAGCCGAGCGGGTCGCCCAGCTTTCCTCCGAACGCGAAAATACTGTCAGCCATATCCCTGCCCCTTCTTCCCAACCCTCTGTGCTGGATGACAATGAATTAGAGCTTCAGGTAACTGCGATTATCCACAAAATTGGCGTACCTGCGCATATTAAAGGGTACCATTACTTACGCGAATCCATCATGTTAGCTGTCCGTGACAGCGAAATTATTAACTCGGTTACAAAACAGCTTTATCCAACTGTCGCTAAAAAATTTAATACTACTTCCTCCCGCGTGGAACGTGCAATCCGCCACGCTATCGAGGTTGCTTGGGACAGGGGCGATGTGGATGTCCTAAATTCCTATTTTGGCTATACCATCCACAATACAAGGGGAAAGCCCACCAATTCTGAATTCATTGCCATGATTGCGGATAAGCTCCGCCTTCGGTTTCGTTTGAGCAATAAAGCGGATTCTGGAAAACCAACCTTGATTGGATAAGAATTAGGACTGCATAAAAAGTGCAGTCCCATCTTCTAAACCAATTCAAATTTGAAAGTAAATCCCATGTAAAAGTCAACTCTGAGACTCTGGGTAGGGGCTTCCCCATAAAGTTTATAATTACTTTTATGACAGGGGCATCTCCATCCTCTGTGGCACTACCCAGTTCAGTTGAAATGAATCCTTTCTAGTCTTGGGTTAGGGATATTTGCAGGTCAAGAATCTTATCCTTTCGTAAAAGATACTTGTCTTTTATTCTTGGCCTTTCTGATAGGGTCATTCAACAAGATGAATTGTTGTTGGAGGGATGCGCAGTATAGCAATTGTATGGGGATAGGGGTTTTGCCCTAAAAGGCTCTCAAACCGCAGTTCCATTAAAACTGCTTTAAGAGTTTAACAGAAGCGCCAGCCTGCTTGTATCATACAATACAAGTATCGCTAAAAGCATACCATATATATTTGCCTAGATTCCCCTGCCTGCCATATCCAAAACAATGCGCATACGTTCTGCATCCTCTGGTTTTATGATTAAACTACTAAAAATTACTAAAAATGTTGTCTTCCTTCGCTTTACAAGACGAAGGAAGTTTTTTTATCACAAATATTGATTTATATTCATTTTATGTTTAATATGTCGAAAAATGATGTTCATTCAAGAACAAAAAAAGGAACAAGAAAAAGAATTAATTTTTTGTGAAATAGATATTGTGCTTACTGGCATGATGTTGTATACTAAGGTGAAAGCCGCATATGTATGCGTATTTCTGCATTTTATCAATAGAATCATTAAGGATCCAGATTTACCTCGTCGAAAAGAGGGGATGAAAAAAATACGTCTAATTCCACTCCCAAGCCTTGGCAAATTTCATGAATAATTCTCAATTTTACAGAATCATAGGAGCAGTTTATCACGTTGTTAATTGTAGATCTAGGTACGCCGCTTTTTAGGTAGAGCTGTTACTGCGTAATATCTTTTTCCTTCAGCAATTGTGATAAACGCTCACTGACTGCTTGATTCAGCTTCAATGTGCATCACCATCCCTGTTCCAATATTATAGCGACATGCTGCACGCCTTCCGTCCCTACAGCTGTACGATACACAGCTTTTTACTGCTATACACAGTAATTTACATTAAACTAAACTGTCTGCGAAAGAGAGGAGTGTATAAAATGCGTTGGAAGGCAAAGAAAATCAAAGCTATGCTTCAACTGATACAATTAAAAAAGACAACTAGGATGTCAGAAATACATAATCCAAAAACAAATTCCCTCTATTCAGACTACATAGCATACCGATGCCAGCTTGCCCTTTATAACTTATGGAACTTAGAATCTTCCCTTTCCTGGGAAGCATTTGTCGAGGCATTGCATGATTCCGAAAAACTACGCAATACTGCTAAAAATGTTATTAAAAATGCACTCATTTCCTTTGACCCCTCTTTATATGATTTTGAAATTCCCCACGGCGTCCAGTTCTTTGAAAATGAACCCCAAAACGATGTTATTCGTGCCGCCCAGATTTTTGATGAACAGGAAGGAGAATTTTTCATTCACCTTTTTATGCTCCAGACAGAAATATCACATTTAGGTTATCTGACAGAACGTCAGGGGTTGAATTATAAGTGGAAACAGTATATTCAATATATCATGCAAAATGACCTTTTACGTTTGAAGCTCATCCGCGCTTTTCAAAAGGCTTTAACAGACCTGGATTTCGAGAGAAGCTGGATGCTGAAAAATACATCTGATACTTGATACCAGGTTGTGATAATGGATTGGTTATTGGAAAAGGTTTGAAAAGACTTAACAGGTTTTTTCAAACCTTTTTTATTCATGTGATTTCGATAAAGCTAATTTGCGGGAGAGAGTTAAGACGAGTACAAGCTGGGGCGGATTAAAAAGGTTTCGGGTCCAGGGGGTGGGATAAGATTGGGATTGGAACCAGCTTCCGGGGAGCGCCCCATTAGGCGGGCTCCTTCCGCTGTGTCCAAGTTCAGCTCTGCTGAACTCAGCCTGCCAGAGTTTGACGAAGCTGAAAGTTTCCTCTTGCAGCAACGGTTTGTCATGATAGCGTACCTAAGACCGATAACCTTATAATTAAGAGAATACTTTTCATAGAACTTACGCTTTATTAACAGGAAAGCAGATATGCGGGCTCTAATGCTTCGGATTCTAGTGGGCAAGCCTCCAAACGCAAAGCTCCCTACACAAACTCAAAAGGCTATTTGCCGTGCTGTCAGAAGATTAAATCAAGTAATATCCAAAAAAAGGTTTCAAAATTCAAAACGTTTGTTCTTGACAAATAAATATAATTTGTGTACAATAAAAGAAGAAACATACATTCGGAATAAATACTTTTATAGCCAGGTCTATTCTAAGGGTTGTCCACATAAAATGGAACTGTTGGAAATCCAGGCAGACCAATTTCTAAAATGTATGCGGTCTGTTGGAAAACTTTTTTCGATACAGAAAATGGAGGACAAAAAATGCTGACGGAAAAATATATCACCTTAACCAAATATCAGTTCTCATTGGATGGGGAAAACTTTGCAGAAGGCTTTATATTCAGCGATACGGATATTCACGAGGAAAGCCTGTTTCGGCTTGGCTCCCTGCGCTGCGGGGGAAAAATCCCTGTACCCGAAGGGACTATGTTGGAAGCAGCCATTGACGGCAGGAACATCGACGGGAAACTAATGTTCCATAAGAACCGTTTCCTTCTTTCTATCCGGCAGGATGCCCATCCCGATATTGCTGATTTTGAAAAATCACAGGAGGCTGTTAAAAATCTTTGAGCTCTTATATTCCTTTATTTTCCCGGTCTTTCAGACCGGGGATTTTTATACATAAGATTGGCCGCCGCAGGAAAGGATAAATTTATCGCTTAAAATCAGGTATTATTTTAGTGTGAGTTCGATAAACATTTTAGGCTTTTCCGCTCTCGGTACGCCATCATGGCAAACTGTTGGTTTGCTGTATGGCTGCAAGAGGAAGAAAGCCCGCCTAATGGGGCGCTCCCCCGAAGCTGATTCCGCTCCCAATCTTATCCCACCCCCTGAGCAATTCCAGCGGGCTTTTTATTAAAATACTGACAAAATGGTTAGATTTCTGTCTCTTAGGTAAGGCTTACATCGGCTTTCAGCTAGCTGGGGTATTTCGCCCTCTGCGGAGGGCGACCAGGGAGCTTTTGAGGAGTGCATCTCCGCTGCACAACCCCCTGGACCTGAAACCTTTTTAATCCGCACCAGCTTGTACTCGTCTTAGAACCTGTATTCATAACCGGGGATGCTGGATGGACGAGGATTTTTCCCGCCAGACAAGGAGATTTTCCGCAGCAATCCTGACGGATTGCAAGGGAAAGCGACGCAGTATGGCGGGAAAAGACCGTTCAGACAGTGTCCAACGGTTGTGAATACAGGTTCTTGGCTTTTCCCCGCAAATTTGCTTTACCAAACCCACATCTTTTAGAGGGGGACTCCCATGTCAACCTATATTGCAATCGACCTAAAAAGCTTTTACGCCTCCGTAGAATGTGTTGAGCGGGGTTTAGACCCACTTACAGCAAACCTGGTTGTTGCTGATGAAAGCCGTACAGATAAAACCATCTGTCTAGCAGTCTCACCATCCCTAAAAGCATACGGCATCCCAGGCAGGGCAAGGCTGTTTGAAGTAAAGCAAACTTTAAACCGGGTCAAACAAACCACCGGACAGAATATAGAATTTCTAATAGCCCCACCCCGAATGAAGCATTATATAGAAATCTCGTCAAAAATATACAGTATATATCTAAAATACATCAGTGCAAACGATATACATGTATACAGTATTGATGAAGTATTTATGGACATAACGCATTATCATTCCACTTATTGCAATCCAGACGGAAGCATAATGACTCCCCGGCAGCTAACTGAAACCATAATAAAGGACGTATTAAAGCAGACAGGAATCACAGCAACAGCCGGGATTGGAACAAACTTATACCTGGCGAAAATTGCAATGGATATGGTTGCCAAACACAGCAAGCCCAACGCAGACGGGGTTCGGATTGCTGAATTGGATGAAATGCGCTATCGAAAACTGTTGTGGCACCATCGTCCCCTTACCTCTTTCTGGCGGATAGGAGAAGGCATAGCAAAGCGGCTGGAGGCCAATGGAATGTATACAATGGGTGATATAGCGCGAACCTCAATATATAATGAAAAACTTTTGTTCTGGCTGTTTGGCGTAGATGCAGAGCTTTTAATAGACCATGCTTGGGGCATTGAACCCTGTACAATGGAGGATATCAAGCAGTATAAGCCAAGTACAAATTCCATTGGCTCCGGCCAGGTAATGCCGCTGCCTTATTCTAAGGAAAAGGGACGGGTGATTATTCGTGAAATGGCGGATTCCCTTACTTTAGAACTTGTAGAAAAAGGATTGGCAACAAACCAGGCAGTTTTGCATATCAGTTATGATAGAAATTCTGAGACAGACGGAGAACCAGTCAAATTAGACCGTTATGGAAGGAAAGCCTCTAAATCTGCCCATGGAAGTATAAAATTAGAGAACTATACCTCGTCCACAGAGGAAATTACAGAGGCAGTTTTAAAGCTTTACGATGAAATTGTCAATCCACGGCACCCGCTCCGCCGCTTTAACATTACCTTGTGCAGCGTGATACCGGAAACAGAAGCAGCCTCTTATGTCCAGTTCAGCCTTTTTTCAGACCCCGCCGAAACAGAACAAAAGCAGAAAAAACGGGAACAGGAGAAAAGGATCCAGCAGGCTGTATTGGGGATAAAGGAAAAGTATGGGAAAAACGCCATACTCAAAGGGATAAGCTTGGAAGAAAGCGCAACCGCTATGGAACGGAACCGGCAAATCGGCGGGCACCGCGCGTGAAAGGAGAGTGTCAGATGAATGTGAGCAGAAACGGGAGTTATGAGGATATGATAAACCTCCCCCGCCCTGAATCCAGCCGCCCCCCTATGCCCAGAGCGGATCGGGCAAAGATTTTCTCCCCCTTTGCTGCCCTGAGAGGGTATGGCAAGGCTGTTCGGGATATGGAAACCATCCGTATCAACAAGCCGGAACGCTTCGAGGAGCAGAAAGAAGCCCTGAACCGGAAGCTTAAATTTTTGGAAAACGGAGAGATGGTTACAGTCTGTTATTTTTGCCCGGATCCAGGGCCTGACGGTTCCGGCGGCACCGCCCAAGGGAATTTTCAGACGGTATCCGGGACGGTTCGGAACATTGACACGGTTTTCCAGCTCCTGAAACTTAACGATCTGGTAATTCCTTTTGATGATATTTGGGATATTACCGGGGAGGATATTCCCGAAATGTGATAAAGGGCCTGTGTCATAAGGGTTGAAAGCTGCCTGCAATAGTGGTATACTTTGCTCGTGCCGGTTTGGCAAATCGGAAGCTCGGGAGGAATACCAGTGAAAAAGAAACGGCTGCTCATTATCCTGCTGACAGTATTTATAGTGTTTGTTATATGGATGGTTTGGGGCAATGCAACCGTCGGCGTTACACATAATACGGTTGTAATCAATCGGCTTCCAGCCGCCTTTGAGCATTATAAAATAGCGGTTGTATCTGATCTGCATAATGCGGAGTTCGGCCAAAATAACAGCCGCCTGTTCTCCCTGATAGCGAAAGAAAAGCCGGATCTGATTGCCATAACCGGAGATTTTATAGACTCCAGCAGAATGAATATGGAAACAGCGGTGAACCTTGCAGAAAAGCTGGCTGAAACAGCCCCCTGCTATTATGTGACAGGGAACCATGAAGCATGGATCGGCGAAACATACCGGAAATTAGAGGACAAGCTGCTCCATGCAGGCGTGATTGTCCTGCATGATAAGGCGGAACGGTTGGAAAAGGATCATGCAGTAATACAAATCGCCGGTTTGGATGATCCCGATTTTACCGACAGGGATCCCTCCGTTCAGGAAAGTATGCTGAAAACCAAGCTCCATAATATGGATTTGACAGAAGGCTGCTGCATACTGCTTTCGCACAGGCCCGAAACCTTCCATGCTTATGTATCTGAAAATATCGACCTGGCATTAAGCGGCCATGCCCACGGCGGACAGTTCCGGCTGCCATTTATCGGCGGTCTGGCAGCGCCTAACCAGGGCTTTTTCCCAAAATATGACGCCGGAATGTACATAGAAGAAAATACAACGATGATTGTCAGCAGGGGGATTGGTAACAGCATTATCCCCATCAGGTTCAATAACAGGCCCGAAATCGTCATTGTGGAGCTGGTTTCTGACAGGTTATCTTAGAGCCTGTTCAAAATTTTTTTGGAAACCGGTTCTTCCGCTGGGGATTTCGCGCCTGGCGGGTTCAGTTCAGCAGAGCTGAACTGGCGACCAGGGCTGTCTGCCCTGAACCCGTAAACCTTTTTAATTTGACCTTACTTGCGGTTATCTGAGGTTTCCCCTGCAATTTTTCGGATTGTATCTTCCGTAAATCGATGCACAGTCCATTCATCCATAGTGGTTGCCCCCATCTTACGATAGAACCGGCGGGATGGTTCATTCCAGTCCAAGCAAGTCCATTCCATCCTCCCGCAGCCTTCCTCCAGCGCGATATTAGCCAATCTCTGGAAGATAATGGTACCATATCCCCTTTTGCGGTATTCCGGCTGAATGTAGATGTCTTCCAGGTATAATCCGGGACGGCCAACAAAGGTTGAAAAATTATAGAAGTACAGTGCAAATCCAATAGGTTTTCCATCCTCCTCTGCAATCAAGGCATGGGCGATTTTTTTTACAAAGAGGGATTGGTAAAGCGTTTTTTCATCCGCCTGAACTTCATCGGCCATTTTTTCGTATTCGGCAATCTGGCGGATAAACGACAGTACCAAGGAAGTGTCTTCCGGCCCGGCTTTTCTTAAAGTAAATTCCGGCATGGTGTTTTCAAGTCCTTTCGTTTAGGTGTTGGTGTGTGTCTGCATATCAGCTTCCAGATGAAGGGGGATCTTATGGCTGATTGATATACTGTCAGGCTCTACCCGGCAGCACATCGCCAAAAGCTCCACTCCTTCTTTTTGGGCCTGCTGTAACGCTTGCCCAAAGGCAGAATGGGTTTTCCAGTTAGGCGCGAAGTATTCCGCGTCCTTCATCTGAACGACAAAGAGAACCCCGCAGCAAATCCCTTGAAGGGAAGCCCTTTTCAGCCCGTTCAAATGTTTTACGCCCCGTTCCGTTGGCGCGTCCGGGAAAAATACCGCCCCATCCTGTTCTAATGTTACGCCTTTTACTTCGATAAAGAAATCCCGCCCGTTTTCCCTGCCCGATAAATCAAAACGGGAATCTTCAAAAACAGTTTCCCGCTTCACGCTTTGGGGAGCCTTTCCCGCAGAAAGAAAGGAAAATGGGAGTGCCCCATTTAACAAAGCCTCATATGCTGCTGCATTAGGGGCTTGGGAATCCATATTAATTAGCAGGATGCCGTTTGAAGACGGCTTTTCAACTGCAATAAGCGACCAGCAGGTTTTCCGGGCAGGCGAACTGCTGTATTCCAGCCACACTGTATAGCCAGGAACAAGAAGCTCCCTGCACCGCCCGGTATTTTTTACATGGGCAGTAATTTCTTTTCCATCCAGCAGACATTCCGCTATAAAGCGGTTTGGACGGTAAAGGAAAACAGCTTTTTTCGTCAAATTATATTTCATAAGCGCTCCAAAGGGATTCCCATTGCAGAACAACATGGAAATCGTATATAATAGTCAGGAGGTACAAGTTCGGGAATTTACCCCGTTTGACCTTTTCCACAGATATCATACACTATTTTTCATAATTGTACAAGCATATCTCCTGCTTTACAGCAGAAAGGAAGCGTGCATATGTCACATAATGCGGAAGCAAAAACGAACGCGGTACGGATTGTAGAAAAAAGCCATATTCCCTTTACCGTCCAAACATACGACCATTCTGACGGGCTGATAGACGGGGTTTCGGTTGCGTCAAAACTGGGGCAGAATCCAGAATGTGTCTTTAAAACCCTGGTGACAAGAGGGGCAAGCAAAACGATTTATGTATTTGTCATACCAGTGGAAAAAGAGCTGGTTTTAAAACAGGCTGCTAAAGCGGTTGGTGAAAAATCCATTGAAATGATTAAGGTGAGTGAGATTAATCCCTTAACCGGGTATATCCGCGGCGGGTGCTCCCCCATAGGCATGAAAAAACTATATGCCACTGTTTTAGATTCCAGCGCGCAGGATCAGGAGAGGATTTTTGTAAGCGCCGGGAAAATTGGGATGCAGCTTGGAATTTCCCCAAATGATCTTTTGGTTCTGACAAAGGCTTCCTATGCTTCTGTTGCGGGCGAGCCAATCAGTTAATCCGCTAATTTAGGTTTACTTTGGGATAGTTTTGCCCGCAGCGGCTCTACAAATTCCCGAATACTGACCGCACCTTGAAGCAACAGGCAAATACCGTAAATAATCCCGCATAATCCACATTCAAGTACCAAAAGCACTGCCGGGGAAGTTCCTGCTGCAAGGTATGCTTTGGACAGATATTGCACAGTAAAACCTCCAATGGCAGCAGAAAGAATTGGTTTGCCTAGCCATTCCCACATTGGGATTTGTATTCCAGTTACATGGAGAAGCCGTATTATGCACATTAGCGAAGTAAACAAATTGCTGATATACATTGTCAAAAGGAACCCATTCATTCCCATACGCGGAAGCAGGAGCATTACCAGAAACAACCGCCCAACTGCATCAATCATATTATATTTCATTACGCTCATTTGCTGGTCAAGGGCTGTCAGCATACCGTCTACGATACTTTCCAAATACATAAAAGGCACCAACGGCGCAAGGATGCGTACCATGGAGCCAACGGCATTTTCCTTATAAAGAACACTTCCTATCTCCTTGGAAAAAAACAGGAACAGAGCTGCTACATAAAACGAAAACAACAGGGCGTAGCGGAGAACCTGGCGGGTTAATTCATTGGCGGCGCCGTTTTGCTGGGCGCTCTGGCGCGAACGCGGGGTGGAGGCTAATTCTGACACCAGCAGGGAGGAAATGGACGAGATAAACGACGACGGGAAAAATAAGACCGGCAGCGCCATCCCTTTCAACATACCATACTGCGCCAGGGATTGCTGGGTGGAAATTCCATATTTTCCAAGCCCTTTTGGAATCATTGCATTTTCCATTGTGGACAGCACTGAACGGAAACAGGTTCGTATTGTTACGGGCATCCCTATATATAATAATTCCCGGAAAGTCCCATTTTCACGGGTGCGGGGGCGGTATCTGGTGTTCCTTCTGCTTGCAATTAGAAGAAACAGGCAGGAAACCCCTTCCGATATTGTTGTCCCTATTACAATCGCCCCGCAGCCCCAGACTAACCCTAATGGCACTAACAACGGTATGAGCCCGATTGTTACTGCCATTCGGACAATCTGCTCTAAAATTTGTGCTGCTGCTGTACGGAGAACCTTTTCCCTTGCGGTCAGATAGCCTCGGAAACAGGCCGCTGCTGCGATAAATGGCAGGCTTGGAGCCAGAATCCGTAAAGGCAGGCCAGCCCGGATATCGCCCAATAGTTTCTCTGCGATAATATCAGAGGTGAATATTAACAGCAGCATTACTGACAGACTGGTAATGAGCGAAAATATTAATGATGTCCGCATTACATCATAGGCGCTCTTACCATATTCAGGAGGCCGCTCTGCTGTCATTCGCGTTACTGCAACCCCAATTCCGCCGGAGGATAGATGGATAGCCAGGAAATATACTGAACTGATTAGCTGGTATAACCCCATGCCTTCTGCCCCAATTTGGTTTGATAAGTATATACGAAAAAACATCCCTGCTGCCCGGAGAAGTAAGGACGCCCCTGTGAGGATGAGAGCGTTTAGGACTAGATTCTTTTTGTTCAATCGCTTCACTTCCATTCCTATGTTGTCCTGGATTTAGTATATGCAGCCTTAAATCGGTTTTTGCCATAAGAATGGAAAAAGCTCATTTGCGGGGGAAAGCTAAGATGAGTACAAGCTGGGGCGGATTAAAAA
>CAOJXI010000050.1 GCA_948465665.1 uncultured Clostridia bacterium
TGCGGGCGCGACCAGGGGGCTTTTCAGGAAAGCCCCCTGGACCCGAAACCTTTTTAATCCGCCCCAGCTTGTACTCGTCTTAGCTCTCTCCCGCAGGTTTGGTTTACCCATCCTGTCTATTCCTAGCCATCTGCCTATACTGTGCAGGCGTTACAGAAGTATTCTGCCGAAACCTTCTAATAAAACTTGACGAATCAAAATACCCCACCTTGACTGCAATTTCCTTAACAGGCAAATCGCTTTCCGTCAACAATTCCTTTGCTTTCTCCATCCTCAGCGACTGCAAATAAGCTGACGGGTGCATCCCAGTATGTTCCTTATATAAAATGGAAGCCCTTGCAGAATTCATCCCCATGGCCTCGGCAGCGGAGCCTATTGTCAAATTAGGATCAGTACAATGTTCCTTTAAATATGTAGTAAGTTTCTGAATATCATCAGGTTCTCTATCAGACTTCAGATTCTCCTGTCCTTTCAGGATCTCAGAGCAAAGCCTGCGTAAAACGTCGGTCAAATCCCGAACTCTCCGGCAGGAAGAAAGGTTAAAGATATCGTAATATTGAAGGTTATCCGCCGGAATACTCTGTAAAGTGGACAACCTCCCCAAAAGTGCGCTTACGATATCGTTGACGAGCATCCGAAAGGCAAACAGGGATAATTTTTGGCGGGAAAAGGTTTCTAAAAGGCTGTTAATCCATTCATCCAGTGCTTTTTCCCCATCTCCCGCGCCATTTTGTAAAATGCTGTAAAACCCGTCTAAAAAGCGCTGGGAAAGGGGTTCTACATTTTCTACAGCAGTATTTACCTGGGAAAAATATAGTACATATTCGTTATCCATAAGGAAACGGTTGTCATAAGCAGTCTCTGCCTCCAAATACGCAGCCCCAGCCTCGGAAAAGTCAAAGTGGGGATTGCTCAAAGCAACAACCGCATCCCTGCATATTAAGTGGAGCGATTCCATTGTCTGTTCCGCCCAGCTTGCAGCAGCTTCCGGCATATCGCAGAACGCTAAAAACAGTACCCTTTCTTCTGACATGATTTCGGTACAGCAGGTTACTACCCCATCGCAGGACGAGGCTTCAATCAGCACTTCCGGCTTTTGGGCTGAGGACGCAGCAGAAATAATTGCCGCCAAATAACAGGGCTTATCAATATTTAGCTCCAAACGGGCAGCAGCTTCCACAATTTCTTCCCGTGAGGAAAAACGCCTTTTTACAAAGTTATGTACAAATTCTGCTCTTCTGGCGGAAAGGCTGGAATGAAGCCGCGTATTTAAATCCATGTTCTGCCCGATTAATGCTTCAATGCCGTTTCGGATAGATGCAAACCCATCCCCAAACCCGGATTCTGCCCCTACTCTGCGTTGGATTTCCCGGATAGGCTGGAGAATATGCCTCCGGGTAAAATAGAAGATAATCAGGCTGGCTGGTATGCTTAAAAATAGGAGGAACAGTCCAAAACCTATTTTTGAACGCATCGCCTGCTGTTTTACAGTCTGCTGGGGAATGAGTGCCGCGTAACGGATATCAAGCAGTTCCCCCGGCTGCATGAACAACAGGTATTTTTCCCCTCCTGATGTCAGTTCCCGGACAAAAGCCTCTTTCTGGCTGTATACTTCTTCTAAAATCAGGTTGTCTGGTACATCCAGCCGGGAGGCTTCCAGTATTTGACTGCCCTGGATAATGTACATGGCGCGTTCTTCCGGTATTTCGTCGGTAAACATCTGCTGGTATGTGCTGTCCTGTACCAGAAACAGAATATTCCCTATACTGTATTTCCCATTGAGCCGAAGGGGCATAATATAACTTAACATTTTTACAGGTGCTTCTCCAACCGGCATATTTCGTATTTTTTGAACAGGAAGGATAATTGGGCTGTTATGTGTTTGCCGGAGAAGGGTTTGGAGTTCGTCAGAGGATATATTTTCATACTGTATGAACTGCCTGGAGAACAGTTCCATAGAGATTGATGTAGCAGAGGAATACAGATAGTCGTCCTCATGGAAGGTAATGTAAAACTGGTCGCAGAAATTATTAGCTACCTGGAAAGCAGATAACTGCTGTTTGATATAGTATCCCTCCATGGGTTTTTCCATAAATTTAAAGGCGGATATCTGTGGGGAAAGGCTGAGCTGGTCACAAATGCTTAACAGGGTGCTGAGTTGCTTTTCATGTTCTACCCGCAGAAGCCCAAGACGGTTGGTATTGTGTTCTAAAACATTTTCCTGGATTGCCTTGTCAAACACATCGCTTACATATAGGACGATTCCTGCAAAAACCGTCAGCAAAACAACAAAATAAGGGATAATATACCGAAACGATACAGACCGCGACAGGTATTTTTTCAGCATAGATTCTCCTTCTCCTCTTACATAGCTGACATTCTGCGGCTTTACCGGCAATAAAAAACACCGCAGCACAGCCAGCGATGTGTTGCGGCGTTTTAACCATTGACATTTTATACAGGATTAGCATTCGCTGTGTTTTTTATTATAGCACATTGCCATACTCCTTGGCAAGATAATTGTTTTTCTGCTGTACATTAAATGAATGGTTTGGACAGCAAAATGCCGCGGTACGGCGAAAAGCTGTACCGCGGCGCTGTTGTTTGCTGCCATGGGTTTTACTTAGTTTTTACTGCTTGGCAAGATAATTGTCGTAAGCTTTTTGATACAGCTCAACATAACGATCCACGCCTACCGATCTGGCAGTATCCTGGAAGGTTTTCCAGTTTGCGTCAGTTACGCCGCCAGTAATAAAGCTGGCAATGGATTCTTTCATGAACTTCTCAATTTCTGTATACAGGCGGGAAACTTCAATCGCTTCATCACTGCTCATTTTGGACAGGTTCCGCAGATAGTCAAAGGAGTATTTCTCCAAAACGCCTGCTTCTTCATACTGCTTGCTGCTCTCATAACGTTCTACACGGTGGGGAGGCATTTCATAAATGCCAAAGTAGTAATCACCAGGCGCAAAGAACTGGGCATGGTAAACAGGAACATAATTATAAAGCCCGTTATTCTCCGGGATGTAAAGGATTTCATACTTGCCTGCATCATTAATCTTCATGGTTGGATCAATGGGGCCGCCTTCATGCAGCGGGCCATTATAGGAAATCATCATTGTTTCTGTTTCCAACTGTGCATCAATCCATTGCAGGGTGCGCTCTACATTCTTATTTGCAACGGTAAGGGCTGCGCCAAAATCCGGGATTTCCAGCGTCCGGGGTACTGACACGCCATACTGGCTTGCCGGAGGCAGGATTGAAACAAACTGTTCAGCAATTTCAGGCTGCAAAGCAGTATTGATTAAACGCAGGTAAGTTGTATAGCCTACCTGGTTGGCGTTCATCTTGGTGCCCCATACGTTAGAGTCCTGGGTAATCGCCTCTGGATCCAAAAGCCCCTCGCTGTAGCAGAGGTTCAGCCATTCGCAGGCCGGACGGAACCCTTCCATATCGCCGGGGAATACGACTTTGCCGTCATCGTTGATGCAGGCGTAAATAAACCTTTGAAGCGGAACGCCAAAGTTAGCAAAGTGGGTATATACGCCCTGGGTCTGGTGGATCAGGTCAGCGGCAGAAAAGGGGATTTCATCCGCCTGGCCATTTCCATTGGGGTCTTGGGTCTTGAAAGCCCGGAGGACTTCAGTCAGGGAATCAATATCCTTGGGAATGTCTAAGCCCAATTTATCCAGCCAGGTCTTATTAATATAATGGCTGCCGTCATGGTTGACATTTTGGGCGGTTAAATTGCCAATATAGTAGCTCTTTCCATCTGACGCAGGAATAGAGTCATTTGCGTTGTTCATGAAAAGGCGGCTGTAATAATTGGGCATATTGGCTTCCAGATAATCATCCAAGGGCAGGAGGATTCCCTGGGAAACGCCGTACTCCTCAATATCGACTGTTCCGCGGAGGATTACATCAGGCCAGTCACCAGATGCAAACATCAGGTTCAGTCGGGTAGTCCAATCGCCGTCTTTAACCCCTTCCCATTCTACATGTACATTGGTCTTTTTCTCAAGTTCTTGGTAGAACCACAGATTGTCCAAATCCACCTGCTGGTTTTCCAACAGGTACTGAAACGCTTTAATTGTAATCTTTTCATCAGTGGAAACAGGGGCCGCAGCCGAGGATTCCTTTTCCGTGGTAGAAGATGAAGGTGTACCGGAAGAACTGCCTGTTGGGGCTGGACTGCTGGAAGAAGGAGTGCTGCTGTTACACGCCGCAGCACTAAGCAGCATACTTGCCGCCAGTATGGTAGTCAATGCCTTTTTCATACTCTAAATCTCCTTTTCTTTCAGATAAGGTCAATGCTGCGGGAACCGGAGCTGCCGGTTCCCGTCTATCCTGACCGTCAAAATGGGATTTTTCCAGTTTTGGCGGAAAAGAAAGCTAATTTAATTTTTTTATCCTTTCAGGGAGCCAATCATAACGCCTTTGACAAAATACTTCTGCATAAATACATACAGTATGACAGCCGGCCCGGTGGAAACAACAATACAGCAGTACTTTGCAACCTCTGCTTTACGGATAGCTTCTGTCATACCCTGGATATTATCTGCATAGGCAGAGAAGAAGCTGTCAGACGAAGTGCTTGTGGTCAATGTAGCGAGAATCTCCCTAAGTACTGTTTGCAGGGGCAGTTTGGTGCGATCCCGGATATAGACCAAGGCGGTAAAGTAATCATTCCAGCGGCTTACGCCATAGTAAACACACAGTACCGCAACAATCATACCGGACAGGGGGAGAACAACTTTTACAAAGTATGTAATATGATCCGCCCCGTCAATCATGGCTGCTTCGTAAAGATCATCTGGGATATTGGTTGAAATATAAGTCCGGGCAACCATCAAATTCCAAACTGAAACACAGTTAATAATGATCATCAGCAAAACAGTATTGTAAAGCCCTAGGGAGCGGTTCATTAAAAACTGGGGGATCAGCCCGCCTGTGAAAAACATGGTAAATACAAAATACATATTAACAAACGCTTTGCCGGCAAACTTCCGGGTCAGGGAATAGGCAGCCATCAAGGTGACAACCACGCTTAAAGCTGTCCCGGCAAGGGTATAGAAAATAGAATTGGCATAGGAGCGCAAAAGCTCCTGATGCTGGAAAACTGCTTCATAGCCCATCATGGAAAAATCCTTGGGCCAAAGAAGAACTTCCCCGGAAATAACCGCGTCCGGGTCGGAAACGGAAGCAATGATAATAAGCCATAGGGGATAAATGATAATAATTAGAAAGATAATCCAGAAGATTAAATTGCAGATATCAAAAATCCGATCCCCCAAGGGCTTTTGTACTTTTCTTTTCTGCGTTTGCATAGCGGCGGTTCCTCCTTCCTCTCAAATCAGAACAAACTGGTGCTGCTTAACTTTCTGGAAATCCAGTTGACTGCCATAATCGTTACAAAATTAATTACATTAATAGAAAGCCCGATTGCAGTGGTATAAGAGAACTGGGCTTTTCCAAGTCCCATCTGGTAAACATATACACCGATAATATCGGAGGTTGCCATATTGCCGGAAGTCTGCATCAGGAGGGCTTTGTCGGTGTTGGAGGCAAGCAGGCTCCCGCAGTTCAGGATCAGCATCATCACCGCAATGGGAAGAAGGTGAGGAATCTCGATGTGCAGAATTTTCTGGAGTTTGGATGCGCCGTCTATGGTGGCGGCTTCATAAAGCCCAGGGTCAATGCCGGTCAAGGTTGCTATGTACAAAATGGTATTCCATCCGGCGTGCTGCCAAATATCCGTTGCAATAAAGAGCGTTCGGAACCATCCAGGCTCTACCATAAAGTAGATAGATTCCCCTCCAAGGGAGGTAATCAAGTGGTTTACCATGCCATTGGTGGGGGAGAGGAACAGATACAGCATACCAGCCATAACAACAGTAGAAATAAAATGAGGAACATAGATAATCGTTTGGGTAAACTTTTTAAACCGTTCCCGCTCGAACTGGTTCAGGAGAATTGCCAGGAGTATGGGAATCGGAAACCCCCATAGCAGGTTATACAGGTTAAGCAGGAAGGTATTGGAAAGCAGCCTTTTAAAATAGTAAGCACCGAAAAAGTCGGTGAAATTTTTCAAGCCAACCCAGGGGCTTCCAGTAATCCCCAAGACAGCTTTATAATCCTTAAAGGCAATCTGAATTCCATACAGGGGCAGGTAACAGAAAATAAAGACCATAATCATTGCCGGTAAAAGCAGGAGGTAAATCTGCCAATCGTTTTTAAAGGCCCGACGGAAACGCTGCGTCCATGTGCCGCGTTTGACGGCTGGGGCTGTTTTGGTTTGCATCTGCTGTTCCTCCGTTCATTAGTTAAATTAGGCTTAACCATAATACCAGGACACGCCGTGGCAAATCATCTATAAATACATGTTACATGTGAATGAGTTGTGTGTAAATAGCCTAAATTTTCGCATATCGGAAAAAACGGCAGTTTTGCTGTTTAAAAAACTGCTGATTGGGGGCAAGTCTCCCTTTATGTTATAATCTTGATAAAGGTTCTGTATAGTTTGACAACTGACAGCACACATTCTAACAAAAGGAGAGGGACATATGCAAACGATACATGTCAGGCTGGACGATACAGGCGGGAACCCATGGCCAAAACCGGTATTGGAATCTATATATGTAAGTGATCTGGAATTTGAACCGGACGAGAGGCGGCAGCGGATTCTATCTGACGGCACAGTAGAACTGGCAATAACAAAATCCCCTTATATAGTTCATGCCAAGCTGAACCTGCCCCTTTATGGAAACATATGGGTGACAGCAGATAATGAGGGCCAGGGATATACAGGGGACTTTGTAGATTTTATTACTGAAGCTGCTAACACTTATCTTGCACATAGTACACGTCTGGGAGAGGGGTTAGAACTTTCTCCCGCTGTCCGCGGGCACATTGAGGCGGCACAGGAACTGCTTCATCTGGCTAACAGGGGAAACAGCACGCCGGAAAACCGGCTGTATGCTTTATCCCACGCAATCTATGGGGCGGAGGGCGCATTATTTGCCGCATCCCAGAAAAAGGCGTTTGCTAACCCAAGGGATGATCTTTTACTGGGATGTAATTTTCACCGTTTTACCTCGCCGGGGGCAAGGTATGCCAAACTTTTTAAACAGCTCTTTAATTTTGCTACCCTTCCGTTCTATCCTGGACGGACTGTCCCACAGGAAGGGCAATACCAATACGAATACATTGACCAGGCTTTGGGCTTCCTGGAGCAGAACCACATTAAAGTTAAGGGCCATCCCCTTTGGTTTGGACACGCTGAGGTCAATCCCCAATGGCTCAAGGAAAAAAATTATGAGCAGCTCCAAGCCTGTGCAAAGGAGATTGCAATACATCATGTGGAACGATATCGCGGGCGTATCCAGATTTGGGATGCAATGAATGAAGCCCATGACTGGGCAAACTGCTTTGGTTTGACCCAGCCCCAGCTCATTGAACTTACCCGTACCTGCTGTGATGCGCTTCATGAGACCAATGATAAAGCCCAAGCTATTGTCAACATATGCCTGCCCTTTGCGGAATATGTGGCAGGCCGGTATACCTGCTACGGTTCACTGCCAGAACATCTGCGATCCCCACTGCATTACTTCCGGGATCTTTTAGAAGCTGGGGTGAACTTTGACGTGGTGGGAATTCAACTCTATTTCCCGGCAAGAGATATGGTTATGGTCAGCCGGCTTTTGGATGTTTTTTCCTCTCTGGGGAAACCGATTCATATTACTGAAATGGGTGTGGATGGTGGTACCAGAACCCCTTCCGGCCATGGAGGGAAAAACTGGCCGCAGCTTTCCCACTCGGAAGGTACATGGCACGGCGGCTGGAATGAATCTACTCAGGCTGATTGGATGGAACAGTTTTATACATTGGCTGCTTCAAGACCTGAAATAAAAGCATTGACTTGGTGGGATTTTATTGAACCCTCTTTTTCTGGCAATGGTGCGTTTTTGTATGAGGATGAGAACCCAAGGGAAGTTTATTTTAGATTGATGGCGTTAAAAGAAAGAATACTAAAAAATAAGATTTAATAAGAAATGCCGGAAGGTTTGAAAAACCTTCCGGCATTTCTTTAAGAAGGTAAAACCGTTCTGCGGATACATCCCAAGACGGGTACCACCTAAGCGTAAAAGCAAAGTCTATAGTCGCTTCCCTTTTCAAAAGATCAAAAGGTAGGGGCATCTACACCAGAAATAATCGGAATATTAAACTTATCCGCCAAACAGGTTCTTTTCACAGTGCGCAGGTCACGGCTAGTAATGTAGTAATCAGCGCAGGAAAATGCGGCTTCTTCTTCCGTAGCTTTTCCCACATACATATATAAACAGCAGTCGGCGTCTATATCTTTTGTCAGCTCCTCAATTTGCCGAATCTGGCTTTCTACCCTATTAGACTTTTCAACAAATAAGACTAAAACGCAATCCTTCCTCTTAGCAAACGCCTTACAAAAATCAGGTACAACGGTTTTCCATACTCCATAAGGTTCGTCAAAATCGGGGAAAAAGAGATAGGTATTATCATACTCAGGAATATCTATTTGATATGATTTAGGTTTTGGAAGTTGCCTATAAAAATGATCTGCGAACTCTGCTGGATCTTTTGTAAACCATTCCTGATTCTTTCTTATCTTTTCGCTACTCCAGTCCCACCATTGAATTTCAAGGAGCTTTCTTATAGTCTCTTCGTCAAAACGCGGTTTGATCACACGAGCTGGCACACCCCCAACTATGCAATATGGGGGTACATCCTTTGTTACAACGGAATTTCCCGCTACCACAGCCCCATTATGGATTGTTACTCCTCCAAATACGGTGCATCCTTGCCCAATCCAAACATCATTTTGAATGATAATGGACCCTTTTCTTTTATGGCGGAATGGAACTTCCTTGAATAAATCACAGACGGCCATTGAAACACTTTTGTGGTCATGGTCCTCGTCAATTACAAAGTGGACATCCCAGGAAATAGAATTAAATGCTCCTATATGCAGGGAATAGGCCCCTTCTGGAATGTTCCCCCACCCCCCCCCATTGGTTTGAATAGGTTCTCCATACCTGGCACGAACAACTACATGGCCAATATAGGTATATCGGTCGATATACAGGGCAGGAAACCCTTGAATCCTTTTATACTGTTCTCCATCGATCCGAAGAATACTGTTCTTTTTTATTTGATTTGGGCCAAAAGACAGATTGAGTATCATTTTATCATTCCCTTTCCTTATTTTTAGATATTAATAGTGTATCAGAAAATAGGTTATATGTATAGTTTTTATTTGTGTGAAAATTCTTTCATAATTATGTTATAATTAAGAACAGGTTCCACCTAAATTTCTTACAGATTTTAACCAAAACCAGCGGGAAGTCCCCACCTCTTTAGGCGGGGGGATGTAACAACCTTCTCAAAGCGGAGGAATGGTATATGGATATTCAAATATCTAAAATAGAACCCGGCCCCTATGGGACAATTAAACAGCTCATTAAATTTAACATCAGTCTTTCCTCGAAGATTGCCCAAAGGAACCTTGCCTTTAATCAACAGTTTGAGATAAATGGGTTAATTAACGGGCAGGGTGTTCCTCCTGTGGCAAGTATGCGTTATGGAATCGTTAATGTTGGATGGTCTGGGTGCGGCATTATTGCAGTTTATAATGCGCTTCTCCTGCTTGGCAATGCCCATTGTTTTTTTGACGTTATTGTCTGGGGGGATTTGAAAGCATCAACAATATTTGGATTGTTTGGTACATCTCCAAGGAAAGCAAAAGTCCTATTCCGGCATTTGGGGTATACGGTAAACACTGTTTTAGATAAAAAGCAGTTTGATGCCCAAGCCCAAAAAGCAGATATTTGCCTGTTTACCTTTTGGAACCAAAAGGGAAGCCTGCGCCGGGGAATCCACACTGTATGCGTACAATATAATTCAGGATTTCTAAATGTATATAACCTATCTAATTCTCTATCTGAACCAGCACATATAGCCTCGTTTGAGGAATGGGAATCGGCTGGGATTGCACCTATTGTTTTATATTGCGTCAAAAAATAGCAGATGGCAGGCTTCAAAATGAAACCTGCCATCTGCCGCTTCTTTACAATGACATCCCAATGGGTTTTATTACTTTTTTATAAGTATTCCAAAGGAAAAGCCCGCTCAATATAACGGAGGCGACCTCCGCAATAGGGAAAGACCACCAAACAGCCTCCAAATTCCCGGTTAATGACAGCATAAACGCTACTGGCAGCAATACTACAAGCTGCCTGGCAACAGACACAATCAAACTATGAACGCCATTCCCCATAGACTGGAATACCGAACCCGCGACAATACAGAAACCTGCAAACAAAAAGCTGACGCTGATAATCCGCAAAGCAGGAACCCCGATAGCCAACAAATCGGGAGACGCGTTAAACATAGCCAGCAGCCTGTCCGAAAACAACTGGAATATCCCAAAACCAACCATCATGATCAGCATAGCATAGGCAATACTGAGTTTAATTGTCTGAATAATGCGTGTTTTATTTCTGGCCCCATAGTTAAAGGAAATAATAGGAACCATGCCATTATTCAGCCCAAACACAGGCATAAAAATAAAGCTTTGCAGTTTAAAATAAACGCCAAACGCCGCAGTAGCAGTGGAACTGAACGCAAGCAAAATTTTATTCATACCAAAGGTCATAACGGAAGAAATAGACGCCATTACAATAGAAGGGATACCAACTGCATAAATCCGTTTAATTGTAAGCCAGTCCGGGCGGAAACGCTTTAAAGATAAATGGATTTCAGGATTCCTGGCAGTATTAAAGAAAATCCCGACAAGCATCCCGGCAATTTGTCCAAGAACAGTTGCAACTGCAGCACCGGCAACCCCCATTTTTGGCACGCCCAGCAAGCCAAAGATAAAGATCGGGTCTAAAATAATATTCATAACTGCCCCAATCCCCTGAACAATCATGGTATAAAAGGTTTTACCAGTAGATTGCAGCAAGCGTTCAAAACAAATCTCCAAAAAGAGCCCAAATGATGCAATGGAACAAATTTGCAGATAGTCCACACCATATTCTACAATCTCAGGGATGTCAGTTTGGGATGTGAAAAAAAGCCTAACCCCCACAAGCCCAAAAATAAGGAAAGCCAAGTAACTACATATATATATGAAGACAGCATTAGAAGCCGCCTTATTTACTTGGTCAAAATTCTTTTCCCCCAGGCTTTTGGAAAGCAGCGCGTTCACACCGACCCCTGTTCCGGTTGCAACGGCTATCATCAGGTTTTGGATGGGAAAGGCCAAAGATACTGCTGTTAGTGCATTTTCCCCTAACTGGGATACAAAAATACTGTCTACGACATTATACAATGCTTGTACCAGCATGGCAATCATCATTGGTAAGGCCATAGAAATCAGCAGCTTGGGAACAGGCATTACACCCATCTTATTTTCAGGCTGCCCTGTCTTTTTAGTGTTTGACATTTTGTTCCTTCTTTCTAATTTATAGTGTTCAAATTTATAGTAAAACATAGTTTTAAAGATATGTCAATAATCTATAGCCCATAGTTATTTGACAGGTCTTTATTGCTGTGCTATAGTATAAACAAATTAATTGGAAGGATGACCTATATGCCCGCCGCTGCAATTCATACATACAGCCTGACACAATGGCTTTTATTCTTTTACATATATTGCTTTATTGGGTGGTGTTTTGAATCAACGGTGGTATCTATTAATCAAAAGAAATTTGTCAACCGGGGGTTTGTAAGGGGCCCGTTCCTACCTATATATGGTTCTGGTGCAATTGTCATTTTGATTGCCACCCTCCCAATACAGGATAACTGTCTTTTAACGTTTTTAGGAGGGGCAGCAGCCGCTACCCTTTTGGAATATGTTACTGGAGTTTGTATGGAAGCGCTGTTTCAAGTACGTTACTGGGACTACAGCCAGAAAAAATTCCAGTTTCAGGGCCATATTTGCCTGAGTTCAACTCTTGCCTGGGGCGCGTTGAGTATTTTAATGGTTAATGCTGTTCATCTGCCTATTGAGCGTTTTGTATTGTGTATACCGGAGCAGCTTTTAAATGGTATTGTATTTGTTTTTACTGCTGTGTTTGCAGCGGATTTTTCCGCTTCTTTCCGTACTGCTATTGATTTGAGGAACCTCTTGATGCGTTCGGAAAAACTTCAAGAGGAATTGCTTATTCTGCAAATTAGGGCAGAACAGTTAGAAGCTTTGATTGAGCATGAAAAGGAAAAAATCTCCCTGGAAAAAGACAAACTTGTTCAGGAACTTCAAGCAATACATGAAAAGCAGGTTATTAATAGGGAGAAACTCCGCAGCCGGTTGAGTATGGACAAAATCCGCCTGTTGGGAAGGAATCCTTCCGCCCGTTCCAGAAAATACCGCGAGGTTTTTGAGCATTTAAAGAAAAACCACACTTTGAGGGAATAACTTATTTGATAATCCCCAAAATTTAGGATTGACAAAACCAGAGAAATAGACTATAATATATTGCGCTGACTGGTCATGGTATCGAGGCGTAGCTCAGTTTGGTAGAGTGCTTGGTTTGGGACCAAGATGCCGCAG
>CAOJXI010000051.1 GCA_948465665.1 uncultured Clostridia bacterium
CTCTTGCAGCCATCCAGCAAACCAACGGTTTGCCATGATGGCGTACCTAGAACCGATAACTATAAAATTTCAGAGGGAAGGTTCTTGACTGCATCCCCAAAGCCGCAGCAGTTCGCCCTCCTCCCTGCCAACGCAAGGAATCGCCATCCTGCCGCCTGCTAAAACGAAATTAACATTACAGAGCCGGAATAACCGTTGTAACGGGGTCGCCGACATGGTAACATATTGAATATTCTCTAAAAATGCTGCTCCATACCTGGTGTAAATCACTCCCCACCGTACATAAAGGGTCTTCCCATCCAGTTGGTATGCCAGTTTCAGATATTTAATTGGGAGCCAAACCACAGCCATAATTACAAAACCGGCAACCACAGCAGCAGCGCAAAGCTTCCACGCAAGGGATTGCGGCTGATAAAAGAAAAACAGGAAAAAGGCAGGGATAAACATAAAGAGGATAAGGCGAATCTGCCAAACATACATTGCCAAAGGGCTGACGCGCTTCAAGTTACTCAAAAGGACGGAACCTCCTTCCGTGGCAGATAAAAGAAAGGGAAACGTGTTATTAACGAACGCCACGCATGGTCAGGGCAATGCGCTTTTTCTTAGTATCTACAGAAAGCACTTTAACTTTCACAATATCGTTGACCCGTAACATTTCAGAGGGATGCTTCACAAATTGGTCGCTGATCTGGGAGATGTGGACAAGCCCGTCCTCATGAACGCCAATATCGACAAACGCGCCGAAATCGACTACATTGCGGACAGTGCCGGTCAGCTCCATGCCTTCCTTAAGCTGGGACATTTCCATAACATCGGTGCGGAGCAGAGGAGGGGGAAGCTGGTCGCGGGGATCCCTGCCGGGCTTAGAAAGTTCGGCAATGATGTCTTCCAATGTTGGTATGCCAATTCCAAGACTTTCTGAAAGGGTTTCATATCCTCTTGCCTTTGCCTGGCGCTCCAGACCTGCTAAAGCGTCCTTTTTCCTGAGTTCCGGGCTGTTGAGATCATAGCCGCAGGTTTCCAAAAGCTTTTCCGCTGCCTGGTAGCTTTCAGGATGGACGGCAGTATTGTCTAAAAGAACGTCGCTTTCAGCTACGCGAAGGAACCCAGCGCATTGTTCAAAAGCCTTTTTCCCCAGCTTGTTCACCTTTAAAAGTTCTTTGCGGGAGTGGAACGCCCCGTTTTCTTCCCGGTACGCGATAATATTTTTTGCCACAGAGGGCGTAATCCCCGCAATATGGGACAGCAGGGAATGGGACGCGGTGTTTAAATCCACGCCTACCGCATTAACACAGTCCTCCACCACTCCGGCAAGGGCTTCGTCCAGGGCGGCTTTGGGCATATCGTGCTGGTATTGCCCAACCCCTATAGCCTTGGGATCAATTTTCACCAGTTCCGCCAGAGGGTCTTGCAAACGGCGGGCAATTGAGACAGCGCTTCTCAGGGAAACATCGTAATCGGGGAATTCCTCCGCGGCTAGTTTTGATGCGGAATAAACCGAAGCCCCCGCTTCGCTGACTACCATGTAAGCCGCAGAAATCCCCGACTCCCGGAGCATTTCCGCCACAAACTGCTCTGACTCCCTGGAAGCAGTGCCATTTCCAATGGCGATAGCTGTTACATGGTATTTCTGCATCAGGTTGAGTAAAACCCGTTTGGCATCCTCTACCTTGCTTTGCGGCGGGGTGGGATAAACCACCGACGTTTCCAAAACCCTGCCGGTTTCGTCCACTACTGCAATTTTGCACCCAGTCCGATAAGCGGGGTCTAAGCCCAATGTTACTTTTCCTTTTACTGGCGGCTGCATCAACAGCTGGCGCAGGTTCAGCGCAAATACATGGATCGCCTGCTGTGCGGCTTTATCAGAGAGTTCATTGCGCAGCTCCCTTTCCAAAGAGGGATGGATCAAACGTTCATATGCGTCCTCTGCCGCTTCCCGGAAGACCTCGGAAAATTCCAATGGGGTTTTTGGGGGAATGAGCTGCCCGCAGATCAGCCCTACTGCCCACTGGTGGTCAACTTCTACCGTTACCTTTAAAAAGCCGTCCCGCTCCCCCCTGTCAACAGCTAAAATCCGGTGCCCTGGCATTTTTGACGCTGCTTCGGTATAATCATAATAAATTTCATAGACATTTTCTTTTTTGGCTTCCGTTTTCTGGGTTTTCTTTTGCGCGGCTTCTTTTGTTGCAACAGTACCGTTTTTTTCGTAGAAGGTACGCAGAAGCCCCCTTAAATCCGCCCTGTCTGAGATATCTTCCGCTACAATGTCCATAGCTCCCGCTAAGGCGGCTTCCGGGGTT
This sequence comes from uncultured Clostridia bacterium, assembly GCA_948465665.1. Taxonomy (GTDB): domain Bacteria; phylum Bacillota; class Clostridia; order Oscillospirales; family Ruminococcaceae; genus UBA1405. The sequence continues at coordinate 2,301 of CAOJXI010000051.1, forward strand.
TCTATATTTTGCTCCTGGCTGACATATGCCCCAGCCTTTTCCAAAAGCTGGCTGCGGGTCATGGAAAAGCCTGTTATAAGCTGCGCCAAAGGTTCAAGCCCCTGTTCCCTGGCAATAGATGCGCGCGTCCGCCTTTTGGGGCGGAACGGGCGGTATATGTCTTCCAATGCAGCTAATGTTTCGGCATTTTCCAGTTCTTTCTCCAGTTCCGGGGTCATCTTTTCCTGCTGGGTAATCTGGGCGCGGATTTCTTCCCTGCGTTTATCCATGCCCCGCAGATACTCCAGCCGTTCAGAAAGGTTCCTTAAAAGCTGGTCGTCCATAGAACCAGTGACTTCTTTACGGTAACGGGCTATAAAGGGAATGGTACATCCCTGGTCTATCAGCTCAACTGTTGCTGAAACCTTATCCTGGGGCTGGGCGAATTCCTGTGACAATACTTTTATGATATCCATTTTATATTGATTCTCCTTGTTTTTTTGTTGGGATATTGTTTTATTTTACCATCTCTGTTTCTATTTCGCAAGGGGATAATTGGGGAGCTTTGGAAATCCCTTCCAAGACACAATAAAAGCCTTGACCTCTTTAACAAAAAGCGGTCAAAGCTTTTATTTAATATGAGTTCGATGGAAAATTTTAAGGTTTATGGTATTAGGTACGCCATCATCCGCAAACCGTTGGTTTGCTGGATGGCTGCAAGCGGAAACTTGGAGGTTTTGTCCAACTCGGACGAAGCGGTTAGATATCTGTCTCTAGGCGAAGTTTACCTTGGCTTTAAGCCTGCTGGGGTATTTCGCGCCTGCGGGCGCGACCAGGGGGCTTTTGAGGAAAGCCCCCTGGACCCGAAACCTTTTTAATCCGCCTTAGCTTATACTCGTCTTAGCTTTTCCCCCGCAAATATGCTTTTCCGGCAGACAATACTTTATTACTTATAATCCACCTTTGAACCATCATATGTCTTTGCAACCAATTCCAAATAACGGCTCAAGTTCATATTTTCAATTTCCTTCACATACGCATCCCATTCATCCAGGCTGCGGCGGCCAATGGCAAAGGCAGCGGAATTGCTCTTAACATACTCATCAATTTCCGCCTTAAGGGTTGTAAACTCCTCCGCATCGGCCTCATCCTCATTCCAAGACAATGCAGGGATACCAGTCAATACATGATAAGGCTCATAAACCAACGCAGCTTCATACAAAAGGGTATCCAAAGACCCATCCTCAGCGGCAGCGCCGTAGCGGACATCTTCCCAGTCATGGCGGGGGGTAGAATGGTTATACCAAACTACGTTCTGTAAAGCCGCCAAGTTAAACAAACGGTTATAGGAGGTAGGATCGCCATAAATGGATTTCTGATTAAGAATCTCATAATCCACACCCTGTTCCACACCGTATTCCTGAATAATACGTCCATCCTTGCTCAGCCAGTAATCCAGCCATTGCATAGCAACCTTGGGATTTTTGCAGGCAGTGGTAATGGTGCAGCGGGGTTTAAACTCGCCGTAGCCATTGGTAGCAGCCTGTTTAATTCCGGTAGGCCCGGTTAAAGGTTCTACAACCTGGTAATCATTGGGGATAGTAGCAGCGGTGCTGTCAATCACTTCTCCCTGGTAAGCGGCGGTAAAGCATCCAACAACGGTTTCCGCTTCAGAACCAACATTTAGGATTGCCTTAAACTGGGCTTTGTCCTGGGTAAAGGTTTCCTCTGCAATCAGACCCTGTTCATACAGGGAATGGATCCATGCCATAGCGTCTTTGTACCCATCCTGAACGCCTGCAAGCTGCCAAGTGCCGGAGTCATCTTTGTAAACACCGCGGATGGATTGCAGTTGGAAGGGATATACCAGGTAGTAGAACGGACTCCCACCCCATGCGCTCATGGAGGACATATAGGGGATTTCGTCAGAAGCATTGCCGTTGCCGTTCATATCCTGATCCCGGAAGGCTTTCAGCATATCTTCAAATTCAGTGGTGGTAGTAGGGGATTTGATTCCCAGCTTGTCCAGCCATGCCTGTTTGACAAACATTTTATATGTAGAATACATATGCTTTCCGGTGTCATTATACCAGAGGGAATAGATATGCCCGTCAGGAGCAGTCAGGTAGTCCTTGTATTCAGGATGATCCTTGAAAACCTGATTTGCCCAGTAAGCATAGTTGTTAATCAAATCATCCAAAGGCTCAATTACCCCGCCGTTGCGCATCATAAGGAGCTGGTCGGTGGTAAGTTCGCAGGAGTAGATGTCAGGCCAATCGTCACTGGCATAGCTCAGGTTTAGCTGTGTGGTAAAGTCCGCCGAAGGAACCTGTATCCAGTTAATATGAACGCCTGTCTGTTCTTCATACCATTTGGTGGTTTTGTTGGTGTCGAAATCCTCTACCTGGGGCAGAAGCTTGGTAAATACAGTCAATTCTGTAGGTTCGGAAACCAGGGGCCAGTCATAAACTTTGGAAACAGTTTCATCTGTACCGCTTGCAGTACTGCTGCTGTCCACAGGCGCTGAACTGTTGCCGGCAGACGTGCTGCTTGTTCCTGAGCCGCTGGAACTGCCGGGGGTGCTGCTGGAATTATTGGAGCCGCTGCACCCTGCAGCGGAAACTGCCATAGCAGCCGCCAGGATCATTGCTAATGCTCTTTTCATAGCATAAAACCTCCTTGTGAAAAATTCAGATTGAAATTATATCTGAAACCATATTTTCAGTATAAGTTCAAAGCAAAATATACATCTGCCGAACTTATACAGGAATGGTATCAGCCTTTAAGCGCGCCAATCATCATGCCTTTTACAAAATACCTTTGAATAAAGGGATAAAGTACCAAAACCGGAAGCGATGCAACAATAATTAAAGAATATTTCATCACGTTGCGCCGTTCCTCCATACCCTGCTGGGCGATAATATCAGTAGAAGTTTCGGTGGGGTCAAGGGTATTTGTAATCAGGATATCCCGCAGAATAACCTGTAACGGGTATTTTGTCCGGTCTGTAATATAAACCATGGCGTTAAAGTAGGCGTTCCAGTGGTTGACCGCATAAAACAGCCCTACAACAGCCAAAATCGGAACCGACAAGGGCAGTACAATGGAACGCAGGAAACCAATATTCCCGCAGCCGTCCAACTGGGCGGATTCCAGAAGTTCCTCCGGGATCTGGTTGTCAAAATAGGTGCGCATGACAATCATATTGTAAACCGACATGGCATTGGGCAAAACAATCGCCCAGATAGAATTCAGCAGCCCAAGGTTTTTTACTACCAGATAGGTGGGAATCAGTCCCCCGCTGAAATACATGGTAATCATGCACAATACCATTATCACGCCCCTGCCTTTAAAATCCCTGCGGGAAAGCGGATAGGCACAGCAGATAGTGACAAAAAGGTTAATCGCAGTCCCGACAACTGTATAAACGATTGTGTTCAGATAACCGCTCCAAATATATTTGTATTCAAAAATAGCGATATATCCCTGGAGCGACCATTTTTCTGGAATCAGGGAAAGCCCCATTTTGGTGGTCTGTCCGTTAAAGGAGGCAAACAGGATATACAGCAGCGGGTAAACAATGATAACCAGCAAAAGGAACAGGACAATAAAATCGACCGTTAAAAAAATTCTGTCGCCGATTGTATGGCGGATAGCGCGGCTTTTTTTACGAAGTTCCATGATAAAACCACCCCTCCTTACCACAAAGAGCTTCCGCTGAACTTTTTCGCCGCCCAGTTGACGAAAATCAGCAGCGAGCTGTTAATAATTGACACAAACAGCCCAACAGCAGTTGAATAGGAATACTTGGGCATAGAGGCTGTCAGTCCCTGCTTATATACATATGTATCAATAACCTCTGAAACGGCGAGGTTTAGATCGTTTTGCATCAGGAATACTTTTTCATATCCAACGCTCATGACTGTTCCACACTGCATAATAAACATAATCATAACCGTAGGCAGGATACAGGGAAGGTCAATATGCCAAACCCTCTTTAAAATAGTTGCGCCGTCCATAATAGCCGCTTCATGGAGTTCAGGGGAAACGCCCGCCAGGGCAGCTATGTAAATAATGGAAGAATAACCGATGGTCTGCCAAACGCCGCTCCACACATAAATATGGTAAAACATTTCTTCTTTCGCCATAAAATTAACGGCTTCCCCGCCTAAAGAAGTAATCAGGATATTTATTAACCCGTTGCGGGTATCAAGGAACTGGAGGATAATGGAGACCATTACCACGGTTGAAATAAAATGCGGGGCATAGCTGACAAGCTGCACCGTTTTCTTAAAGCCGCGGAGCGGGATATAATTGAGCAGCACAGCCAGGATAATAGACAGCGGGAAAGTAGCCAGGGTATAAAGGCTGATGCTCAACGTATTGCGGATAATAGACCAAAACCGATGATTGGTAATAAACTGCTTGAAATAGTCCAACCCAACCCACGGGCTTCCCATAATGCCGCGCACTGGCTGATACCGCCGGAAGGCTATCTGGACACCATACATAGGCACATAGCGGAATATGACAAGATAAATTACAGGGATGGAAACCAGTAAATAAAGGCTCCAGTTTTTCTTAAATTCCCGGCATATCCCCTCCCAAATGGACATTTTTCGCTTTTCAACGGACTTTACCTTCATCGTGACCCCCTCTTTTCGTTGAATATTATAAAAATTAGTATAACCCCCCCCCCCGCTATATTTGTCAATATTTTTCCTTAAATTTTTTTAGATTTGTTTAATAAGATATAAGATAATTTTAGTATAATATCTTAACGCAGATTTAACAGAAAACTAAACGGCTGTATACAGGTAAAGAATCCCTGTATACAGCCGTTCCTGCTGAACCTATGAAACTGTAAGAATTTTATAAGAATTATATCATTTGTTTTGTCAGAAAAGAGATGTATACTAAATACGAAGCCAAAACAAGGGGGAAAACAAATGGGAGAAAAAATCCTGGTGGCAGACGATGACCGAGATATTGTAAAAGCAATTAAAATTCTTCTGGAAAGGGAGGGTTATGAAGTTTTGCAGGCTTATAACGGACTGGAAGCCCTGGACTTGCTCCAGGAAAACCGGGTGCAGCTTATCATTATTGACATCATGATGCCAAAGCTGGACGGGCTTTCGGCGGTATTAAAAATCCGGGAACGCCGGAACATCCCTATTATTGTACTGAGCGCGAAAAGCGAGGAAACGGATAAAGTGCTCGGCTTGTCCATGGGCGCGGACGATTATGTAACAAAACCGTATAACCCGCAGGAACTTGCAGCCCGTGTACGCAGCCATCTGCGGCGCTATACAACCCTTGGGGATATCCATAAGGAATCTAGGGAAGAAATCCGCAACGGGCGGCTTACCTACCGCCTTGATGAAAGGGTATTATATGCCGACGGCGAAGCAGTGCATTTGACGGCAACTGAAACAAAGATTATTGATTTGCTGATGCGCAGCCGCGGGCGGATTTTCCCGGCAGAAGAAATTTACCGGCGGGTGTGGGACGCGGAACCAGTTTCCCCGGAAAATACGGTAATGGTACATATCCGCCGGATACGGGAGAAAATCGAATTAAATCCAAAGGAACCTGAATATTTAAAGGTGGTGTGGGGAATTGGCTACAAAATTGAAAAAATGTAAAGCAGTAATAGGTTTTGCGGCATTTTACTTGGGGATTTTCCTATTGTTGAATGCACTACCATTCACCCGGAATTTCTTTACTACTGTGTTTCTGAAGTTAGGTCTTGTGTGCCTGCTTGTATACCTGCTGTTTCGGAAAGATAAAATAGAGTGGAAAGTATGCCTGTGCCTGGCATTTGTAAGTGTCATGATAGTTGCGCGTATGCGCCGGGGATATTGGGATTTCTGGTTGATTCTGGTCTGGTTCCTGCTTTCCTGGCCGTTTTACCTGCTGATTAACGATATGAGATATAACAGGGGCTTTTGGCGGAACAGCCTTTTTGTCAAACTGTATGCCAAATATCTCCCCTCTCCCGTCAGCCGGAATTTTTCCAGGATGTTTATTATCCCTATCCTGATTGCTTCGCTTATGCTGACCGCGTTCATCTGCCTGACATTGTGTACCCTGGGGGATGGTGTGTTAATCTTTGTCCTGCCGTATGCGATCACCACTTCCCTCCTGTTAATCTCCCTCGTGTCAAGGGCAGACCGCTCCCATAAAGCAGCCACCCAGCTAACGGCAGTATTAGACCAAATCCACAGCATCCGGCAGGGCGAACCTGTCCAGCCGCTGGAATTTGATCCCGGCGCGGAACTGCGGGAAGCAATGGACGACCTCAACCACATCCAGCAGGGCTTTGAAAACGCCTTACAGGAAAAAATCCAGAGCGAACGGATGAAAATAGAGCTTGTCACCAATGTTTCCCATGATATTAAAACGCCTTTGACCTCTATTGTCAGCTATATCGACCTGCTGAAGCAAGAGGAACTCTCCCCTGCAATCAAGGACTATGTGCAGATATTAGAGCAGAAAACATTAAAGCTTAAAGAAATGGTACAAGATGTATTCGATGTCAGCAAAGCCGCCACCCACCAACTGGCGCTGAAAGAGGAAGTCCTGGATTTCGGAAAGCTGATCCAGCAGACCCTTGCGGACATGGACGATGAAATTGCAAAGTCCCCCTGTTCCGTCCGCGCCGAACTTCCCAACTCCCCGGCACTGGTTCAGGCAGACGGGCAGCGGATGTACCGGGTATTCCAAAACCTGATCCAAAACGCGCTGCGGTATTCTTTGGAAGGCTCGCGGATTTATGTATCGCTGAAACAGGAGGACGGCTGTTTTATCGCGTCGGTTAAGAATACCTCAAAAACAGAACTGCCGAATGATGTTGACTTTACAGAGCGGTTTGTCCGCGGGGACAAAAGCCGCACCGACGGCGGCAGCGGATTAGGGCTTTCCATTGCAAAAAGCTTTACCGAAGCCTGCGGGGGCGAATTCAGGATTCTTACAAACGCTGATTTGTTTACAGCGGAGGTTCAGTTTTCACAGGCAGAGGAAATACAAAATTCCTCTAACGAAACAGCATAGCCGGATAATACCCTATCGAAAAGAGGTTTCCAGCTGTTTTAAATAGCGGGAGACCTCTTTGTCATACCCTGGATAAGAATATCCCAGCGAACCCGCCAGTTTTTGGGACGTTTCCCGGAACAGGCGGGCTGCTGTCCAAAGGGATTCCCACATATCCGAATAACTGCCGTTCTGATAGGTAGCCAGCAGGTCTTCCCAAAGTCCCGGTTCTACACAATCCTTTAAAAATTTATATGCTTTTCCAACGCTGAACGAATATCCTTTTTCCAATCCGACAGCCCAGCCAATCATCCGAAGCAGGTTAGGGCGGAGTATTTCCTCGAAATGCTGTGCTGCAAAAAGAATCTCTTTCCTGCACAGCCCTTTTGCCACATAGGTGGATACAAACCAAAATTCATTACAGCAGTCATCAAAGGAACGCTGGGAAGGTTTCTGCAACCAATAATCCCTGTCTGTTGGGACAGGGGGAACAGGAACCCTTCCGTCTTTATCGAGAAGGATTTGCAGCAGTTTGTCGCTGGAAAGGTATAAGTCCAGTTCTTCCAGAGGGATCAGGGTTAAATCTATTTTTGTCCCATCCTGAAAAAGCATCAGGTAAGAAAACCAATTTCCCAGCTCTGGCGGGAACAGTTCCATGTCCTCCGGCTTCTGCAAAATAATCCGTTCGCCAAAAATATCCAGCCAGTTGTCATCTTTCTTGAAAGATTCCATATCGGTCACTAAAAAGGAAATATCATAATCCTGAAAGGAATCCTTGGGAATATTAATATTAGTTCGGGAGCCTTCCATCCCTACGACGCGGATACGTTCGTCAGATTGCGCAAAACCCAGTATGAGAGAAAACATCTCCTGCTCTGTACGCATCATTTTCCCCTTTCCATTAATACAACTGTGTATATGATTGATAATGGTCGTTTGTATAAAAAATCAGCCCGTCGCTGGAAAAGAGGATCCGTTCTGCTCCCCGGAACCCTCCCTCATAATTGATATCACATTCAAACCACTTCCGCCCTTTCGCAGAGGGAAGCAGACCTTCCCGGTTCCCAAAGGTATCCCCTCCAATGCTCATACCTTCTGCCACGTCCCACAGGTTCCCTTTCTTAGAATCCCATCCCAAAGCAGACGCTTCCTTTTTTGTAAGGTAATTTCCCGGCAGCCTGCCAAAAGTATGAAGATATAAAGCTACCTCGTCCTTAGTGGAGTACCAGCCGTCCTCATCAACAGCGGGAGTTTCGGAGGGATCGTCTTCTGTTTCCACAGAACTGGAACTTTCAGAAGAAATTTCCGGCTCACTGGAAGCAGGGGACGCAGCCTCAGAGGACGATGAAGGGGGTAAAGAGGATTCACTGGAAACCAAAGAGGAAGTTTCAGAACTTTTAGTTATTTCATCGTCAATTTGTGCCGGTTCCCCAGAAGACGGCGGGGCATTTGCTGACTCCGACGGGGCAAACTGTTCGCTTGGGGAAGATTCCTCCGAATCAGACAAAACTGCATCCAAAACAGACAAGGCAGTATCAACCACCTCGTCGCCGGAACAGCCGCTGAAAGAAAAAAACGCAATCAGCGCTGCAATAAAAGCCGCAAACCAGCGGATAAGTTTTGATTTACGAAAATGGCTCATAAAAAATTTTTGTCCTCCTGAAATATAAGATTTATAGAAAAATTATACCCTTTCCGTTGGGAAAGGGCAAGCGGCTTTTTTGAAAAATGCCTGAGTGCTGCTGCAACAAAAACGGAAAAAATCCACACTTACCAAAATGAACCGGAAAAAAAGAGGAAAATCAAACTGATTCTGTTCCACAACTTTTCCAATTTCAGTCATAAGGGATGGAACATATGGCAATTTTATGTTATCCTATAAGTAGAACACCGAAAAAGACAGGTTGACTGAATTTTTAACAATGGAAGTGATAGATTGTGGAAAAGAACAGCGAAATGGCATATTGTGCAGCAATCATTGTATGCGCCGGCAACGCAAGGCGTATGGAAGGAATGGACAAATTAATCACCCCTTTAGCCGGAATACCGGCAGCAGTCAGGAGTATTCAGGCTTTTAACTGCCGAAACGACATTGGGGAAATTATTGTAGTATGCCGCGCAGACCAAACATCTGTTTTTCAAAGGCTGGTAGATGAATATCATCTGGACAAAGTGACAAGCATTGTTACAGGCGGTGAAACCAGACAGCTTTCTGTATTTCAAGGGGTTCGGGCAATTACCAACAGTTGGAATCTCCTTGCCATTCACGACGGGGCGCGTCCGCTGGTCAGCCAGGAAGTAATTACCCAATGCCTGGAAAACGCTCTGGAACATGGTGCTGCTGTGGCTGCTGTTCCTGTGAAAGACACCATAAAGCGTGTATCTTCAGATGGGATGATTTCTGAAACCATAGACCGCTCCCTTTTATACTCCGCCCAAACACCGCAGGTTTTCGACTTGTTTTTCTACTGCTCCGCTATGGATACCGCATTGGAAAACCATCTGGATTTTACCGACGACTGCCAGCTTGCGGAACTTATGGGTTCCAAGGTTTACCTTTCTCCCGGAGACTATGAAAACCTGAAAATTACCACCAAGGAGGATTTTAAACTGGCTGAACTCCTTCTTTCAGAAAGGGAACAAAACGCTCCCTCCCTGCCCCCGGACGAATCCCCCAATTCCTCGGAATCTTCTTCTGCTGCTGTTCCATATCCGAGAATTGGTCACGGCTATGATGTACATAAGCTGGACGCAAAACGAAAGCTGGTGCTTGGCGGGATTGAGATTCCCTATGAAAAAGGTTTGCTTGGTCATTCCGACGCGGACGTTCTCCTTCACGCCATTATGGATGCTTTGCTGGGGGCTGCCGCCCTTGGCGACATTGGAGGGCTTTTCCCTGATGACGACCCGGCGTTTTCTGGTGCGGATAGTTCCCAGCTTCTGGTTCAAGTGGGAAAGTTATTGGATGGGAAAGGGTTCCAAATCGTGAATATTGACGCGGTTGTGATTGCGCAGGCTCCTAAGCTGAAACCCTTTATACCTCAAATGCGCGAAAAAATTGCTACCTCCCTTTCTCTGGACGTTTCACAGGTCAGCATTAAGGCAACTACCGAGGAAGGTCTTGGATTTACTGGTACTAAAAAGGGCATGGCTGCCCATGCGGTTTGCCTGATTGACCGGAAAAGCTAAATTGCGGGGATAAGCTAAGACGAGTACAAGCTG
>CAOJXI010000052.1 GCA_948465665.1 uncultured Clostridia bacterium
GTTCCCTCTTGCAGCCATCCAGCAAACCAACGGTTTGCGATGATGGCGTACCTAAGACCGATAACCTTACAATTCAGGGGAGATTTTATTGAACCCATATTACTGCCATTCAAGGGATGAGTATGAGGAAAAGGGAGGAAAAGCAGCATGAATATAACGCAGTCACCGTACACATCCAATATCACTAAAAGCCAAGGTACCAAAACAGAACGTGTCAAAAGCGGCAGTCCCAAATCAGATACTATCCAGGACAAAGCAGCCGTAAAAATATCAGGTTCTTTCAAGGCCAAAAATACCAGCCGTCTGCCAGACCAGGTATTCAGGCGAATCCAGCGAATGGCACAGGTAGACGCAGAGGACGGAAATTATAAAGAAATAGATTTCCAAGCATTTTGCAGCGAGTATAAAAAGGAAACCGTTTCCCCAAATCGTTCCCAGCTTATGAAGCTTCTGGAACCCCTGACAATGCTGGACGCAGGAAAATCGGAGGATATCTATAAAAGCGGTCAAAAGAGCAAAAGCTATATGGAAATGGCGCTTGAAGCCATGCTTCCCCCGAAAAAGCGACCTAAACCTAATACAGAAACCAAAGTTGATCCTTTCCGCAGCGTGATGAACGCCCTTTATCCGGGGATGGACATCGCATATTTAGATCCGATAGGCCCCTTTGCACTGAAAGAAAATGAAAGGCTTTTCCAGATGGGGGATTATACAATACGTTTTTCGGTAGGATCAGCCCCTGGGGTCAATCTGGATATTTATAACCAAAATGGGAAAAAGGTGCTTTCTTACAATCCGCTGGAGATGAAATGGAGTTCTTATCCAACAGAGGCCGAAAATAAAATGCAGCGGGAAATCGAATCTGTATATGATGACGCTTACTATACCGCCCGCGCGGAAATAGAATCCCGGAAAGCCGCGGAAGATTCTGAAGCTGCCGCAGAACCAGGTTTCAACGTAAAGGTGTAACAGTAATTCAAAAACTTCCATATAAAGCAGAAAAGCAGCCGGTTTAGGCTGCTTTTCTGCTGATTTATGACTTTCTATCTGCTATTTAATGGAAACCGGAATGGAAAACACTTTGGTTTCCCCATTATCTTCCGCTGTTATCTGGATTTCGGTAAGCTGCTGTAAATCAATCAGTTTACGGTAGCTGCGGTTTACCTGTATATCCAGCATTTCCCCGCCCGTGCTGGAGGACAGTCGATCCTCATCGTCAATATAGCTTCCATCTGCAAAGCAGAACCGGATCTTCATATCCATCAGTCTGCCGTCCTGGTATTCCTGTCCTGCTGCAGCTTTCATGGAGCGGGAACATTTTAAATGGATAGAAATGGGCGAAACCCGTATTTCTCTAATGGAAATAGCCCCATCTGACCAGGGCTTAATTTTCTCCTTCAGCGGAATATTAACCGAGGTGTCGCTGTAATCCATAGGAAACTCAAAACTCCATGGCCCTTCCGCAATTACAGAAACCCTGTCTGTATCTTCATCATAATTTTTCAAAGTATCCATAGAAAAAACAACCTGCTGCCCGATCAGTTCCCTCCAGCTGTCAACTTTCAGGCAGAAATGCAGGGTATTCCCCTCTTTGGACATCAGTTCCGAGTGGTACCCATATGAGCCGGATTTTTCCGGCATAAAATCCTGGCCTCCAAAGAGATAGAGATCGTTTTCCGGGAACTCCTTCCCTTCGGGGAGCAGCACATCGTATAAAAGGTAAGCAGTATTGCTTCCCCCAATCACCCCCTGAAGGGTGACAGTCACACCTTGGGCAGTTTCGCTCAGGTTTAGAGGATACCCTAAAACCCCAAGGGCTTCAATCTGTTCCTGGGAAGAATTCCCCATCCATCCAATAAAGGAATCCCCCAAGGAAAACCGTTCTGCTGCAAACACGCTTGCCCCTGTAATCACCAAGGCTGCGGCAGCCACAGCAAAAAGCTTTCTGGCTTTCGGCCATCTGCGGGCTGTACGGGTAGGGGGAGCATCCTCCTGAATCCGGGACATAACACCTTTTAAGAGATTACTCTGTTCCCTTTTGGGAAGTGTTTCTGAATTCTTCATGATCTCCTGATCCTCATATCCACCTATAAAATCTGTGATCTGTTTCATGGAAGCATAACCCCCCTTTCCAAAAGCTGTTTTTTCAGCCGCTCCCGTCCTCTCGACAGACGGTGTTCTACTGCTTTTTCGCTTATTTGCAGATAATCCGCAATGGTTTTTACCCTTTCCAGGTAGTAATACCGGCGAATAAAAATTGTCCGGTCTGGTTCATCCAGCCCGTCAATGGACTGCTGGACAATTTCAGCATTGATACGGCGGGCTGTTTCATCCTCCAGGTCAAGGTCAAGATTTGGGCCCAAAATATCCTCCTCCAATGGGATGGTTTCCGCGCCCCTGCCCCGCAGCCAATCCAATGCTTGGTTGCGTACAATCTGGACAATCCAGGCTTTCAGGGTTCCCCGGCGGGGATTGAACTGCCCAATGCCGCGCCATACCTTATAGAAAGCTGTCATGAGACATTCCTCAATGTCCTGAGGGTAGGCAGAACCGATCATACGGTTTAAAACAGCTTTGCAGATACCGCCGTATAGGGCGATTGCATTAGCCAGCCCCTGTTCCGGGTTATTCTGAATTTGTTCCGCCAGTTCTTCATCTGTCATGGCGTTTCCTCCCTTCTGCCTGATAATACGAGGTCTGAAGGTGTTTTCCCCCATAAATAAAACACTGGCATAAAAACCAGTGCTTTATTTTCCCAATGATAAAATAAGAAATTTTTCATTTCTTATTCCAATAACCGACCTAGCTTTTCTAATGCCATAAAAAGATACATCTCCCGCATCCATATAACCTGTCCCGTTATTTCTCTACAAAATCCATAAGTTCTTTCAGGTTTTGGATAACCCATTCTCCCTTTTCCTTGCCGCTTCGATCTATTAAAAAAGAGGTAAACCCCTGTTCCCTTGCGCTGTCGGCCTCCGGCTTGTAATCGTCCACATACAAGGATTCCTGCGCGGTCACACCTTGGGCAGACAATGCGGCGTTAAAGATAATAGTGCTCGGTTTTCCCGCTCCAACCAGGGAACTTGCTGTAAAGGACGTGAAATATTTTGCAATTCCCAGCTGCTGCAAGGTATACTCCAAAGAGGGGGATGTGTCGCTGATTACCCCCATTTTATAACCCTGGCCTTGGAAATATTCTAAAACTTCGATGGTTTCGGGGAACAAAACCCTGTCATTATTACACCATAACTCACTAAACAGCAGATTGGCCCTCTGCCCAATATTTTCTGTCACTCCCTCGCCTTCCAGCAAATAATGGTAATACCTCCTGAAAAACGCCCGCTCATCATCAAGGTTTTTATACCAAGGCTTTTTTCCCTGGCTGGCAAGACGGAACAGGTCTGTCATTTTTTCATAGGGCAGTTCAAAAGGTTTTCCGCTCCATTGGGAAATGATGCTGTTCCGCCATTCCTCTTTCTGTGGATTATAATAAGTCAGCGTACCATCCCAGTCAAAAAAGATTGCTTTATATTTCATAGCTGCCCTTGCTCTCCTTTTTGTGGATACCTTTTCAACAGCTTATAATATTCCCCTGCTTCGTCCTCCCCTTCAAACAGAACCTCGTTAAACCCATATTTCCGATACAGATGCAGGGCCCTTTCATTAACCTTGTCCACTCCAATGGAGATTTCATGGTATCCCATTTCCTTTGCCTTTTGGAGCATAAATTCTAAAAGCCTGCTTCCGATTCCCTGGTTCCGGCAGTTCTTTTTTACAATCATCCTGGATATGTAGATCCGCCTTCCGGGAATCGTGTAATCTGGATCCTGCTTATCCAACACCAGGTCACACTCCGCAATAAAATCGCTGTTAATTTTATAAATATAGACAATCCTGTTGCCTGCTGCAATCTGCTGGCGGAAAGTCTCTGTAAGGGGACTTTTTGCCATGTTCCAAATATTGCTGCACTTTTCGTACTCATCCAGGGAAATCTTTTCAATGATATACGCCCTGTTCCCATAATACCATGTAGGAATTGGATTCCTCATATTGTCATACCATCCCAGAACATCTTTCGCCTGGTTCAGCATGGTTTGTATTTCCTTATCCCCAAAGGGAATCGCCCACGGGACAGAGGAAAGCATATTGCTGCTGATATAAAGGGCAAGCAACTTCCAGAATTCCATCGGCACATTGCCGTTAAAATATCCGTCCACCATGCCGGACGCAAACCGAGGCGCCGCCTGGGCGCACCAGACAATCCGGTTGAACTCCTCCCACGGGTCGCCAAAGTCATAACGGTCAAAGTCTATAATGACCAGTTTCCCCTTTTCAATCATCATGTTGCCGATGTGGTAGTCGCCATGCTGGTAGGATTGGGACCTTCCCGCCAGCAGATGGCGGTTTTCTTCTATATAGGCGATAATATCCTCCGCACCCTCAAAATGGATAGGACATTCCTGATACATTTTGATTTTCCGATCCATCTTCCTGTTAAAACGGGGTTCCCAGTCCGGCAGATCTTCCGGGGCTGGAATGGAGTGGATTTTTTGGAGTATCCGCCCTGCTTCCAGGCCATAGGTGTATTGTTCCGCTTCGGGAAGATGGGGAACTACCTGTTCCGCGTCCTCCCCGTCAATCCAGGTCTGGATGCTGTATACCCCCTGTTCACACCTTCCAAATTTCACCGGCTTGCACATGGGGATTCCAAGGGCAGCGGCTTTTTCCTGCATTTGAAACATGTTTTCACGCTTCCCGCTCTTTTCTTCGGGGGTAAACCGGATGAGATACCTTGTCCCGTCGGAAGCGGTCATACAGTATTTGACATCCACAGACCAACCCTTGTTGATGGGCTCAAAGGATGCCTCCGGGTACTGTTCCCGGATTTGGGAAAACAACAATTCCTCTTTGAAATCCTGCATATACTTTCACCTGTTCCTTTCTGGTTTGGAGTTTTATCATTATAGCAGATAAGGAATCCTCTGGACAAACTTTGTTTTATCTTCTCTGGATTCTTCCTTGGAACACACTGGAATTTTCACCTCGAAATCTCCTGTTTTCTCAAAAATCCTTGACATTCCGCTGGTTTCATGATAGAGTATATATACAATCTGGATTGGAAACCAGGGTGTGTTAATAATTGTTTGCCTAATAAAGTTAAAATATGTTTTTTGTTCATCTTCTCTTGGAAAAGGGAAGATTTTTTATGGAACAATGGGGCTGTAAAGGAAGTAATACCTTTACAGCCCCATTTCGCTTTTATATTTGTCCGCCCATTCCTTCAAATAACAATAATTCGTCTGGTAGGATTTTTCAATATAGGTTTCCAGCAGGGGGGATTTTATCCGATGCAGCGCGTAAAGAGCTATTATCTTCTGGTACTCGTCCTGCTCATAAACGTTCCTGTCCCAAAACTTTACCGCGTATTCCTCCGCACGTTCCGGGAAATGCTCACACATGGACTGCAAAGCCATCCGTTCAGTGTACTCGTCTCCCGATTCAATAAAATCAAAAAGCAGCTTTTTGATCCCGCTGTCCCCCTGATAGCTTCCAAGCTGCTCCACAAACTGCCATTTTACATTATAATAACGGGTATCGACGCTGTACGGGCACAGTTTTTCAAACCACTTTGGATATTTCAAAGCTGCCTTTAACAGATGGGAACATTCGCTGTCCCTGGCGATAATATAAAGCATATTCCTGATTAACGTTTCCGGTATAGACATTCCCTCTGGATCGTATTGTTCAATGATTGCCATATACGCCTTGCAGATTCGGTCAAATGGCCCGCCGAATACCCATTCGCCGTTGTCGTTTTCCTCAGTAATGTGGGGGTAATGCCGCCTTTGAAACCGCTTGAAAGCTTTTACCGCTTTATGCAATTCCAACCTGTCCTGTTTGAACATAAAGCCTCCTGTGAAAAAGTGCCTTTCCATTCCGCAGAATGAAAAGGCACTTCCTGAATTTTTAAAAAACGGTTAAGGCATATAGATTCCGCCGTTGGGGGAAACATATTGGCCAGTCATGTACTTATCTTTGATAAGGAATTCCATAGCAACAGCGATATCTTCAACGTCGCCGATATCGCCCATGGGAATACCCATCTTCAGGGCGGCAACTTCATCCTGGTTTACGCCGCGGAGCATGTCAGTCCAGATCATACCAGGGCAGATGCAGTTAAAACGGATATGCTGCTTGCCGAATTCCATAGCCAAGGCCCTGGTCATGCCGATTAATCCCGCCTTGGAAGCGCAGTAATCCGCCTGGTTTGCCACACCCATCAGTCCGCCGATAGAGGAAGTGTTAATGACACAGCCTTCCTGAGCCTTTACCATATAGGGCACAACAAAATGGCACATATGGAAAGCGCTGATAAGGTTTGTCTCCAGGACAGCCATGTATTTTTCGCGGGGGAGTTCGCAAAAGGCGGCATTGTTGGTGATACCGGCATTATTGACCAGCACGTCAATTTTCTCACCGAATTTCTCGACGGCAGCCTTTACCAGCTTTTCGCAATCCTCATACTTGGAAACGTCAGCCTGGACAGCAAATCCTTCTACGCCATAGCGTTCTTTTAATGTGGCGATTACTTTTTCAGTAAGCGCTTTTGAGGAATCGGAACGATAGTTGATAACCACATTATATCCCATTTCGCCTAATTTAAGGGTCATGGCTTCGCCGATCCCGCGGGAACCACCTGTAATAATAGCCGTTTTCATGGGAAACACTCCTTTTTTCACGAATACAGAAATATTACCATATTATCCCTAAAAAATCAACTATTTCTATGAAACAAGCCGAATATATTACTAATTATGTTGAGAGTAATACTCCTTCGCCAGCAGCCCATACATACAGGCGTCAACAATCCCCTGATTGTTCCAATCGGACATCCGCAGGGTGCCCTCATATTTCAAACCGCATTTTTCCATAACCTTCCCGGAATTGGGGTTGTTGGAATCATGGCGGGCCTCAATCCGGTTTGCCTTTACCTCATCAAACAGGAAGCGGATGACCACGGAAAACGCCTCGCTGGTGATTCCCTGATGCCACCATTTTCTGCCGATACAGTAGCCAACATGAACCTTTTGGGATCTTTCATCCATTTCGACAACGGAAATAGAACCGATTGGTTCATTGATTTCCTTATAAACAATCGCCCATTGATAAAATGTATTTAGGATATACCTTTTAATCCAGTCATTTATGACCATTTCCGTTACAGTAATATCTTTATGGGTTGGCCAGGTCAGGAACTTTGTCACCTGGCCGTCACTGCACCAGTTCTGGAAGGCGGGCTTAATATCTGCTTGTGTAAATTTTCTGAGAATTAACCGCTCTGTTTCAATGGTTTTTGTACCCTGATGAGTCATATGGACACCTTCCTTTTAACAATCATTATTATGAAAACTATTATATCTATGGTAAGGAAAAAATGCAAGAACCGCCATTTGGAAAAATTCCGAATGGCGGTCTGCTATATGATATACACATAGATTTTATTTTTCCACTTTGTTATTCCTTTTCCCGGCGAAGAATCCAAAGCAAAACAGCATAACGCCGATCACAACCGAGCCAATCAGGGTCAGCAGCCGGACATTAGCATCAGTCTGCGGATAACCATTCCAATTGAATAGGTCCGCACAAAGGATAGACGGCGCGTTCGTCGCTCCCTTTGGCAAAAGGATCAGCCGGATAACATCATTGATTGTCGCGGTAAACACCCCGGTAATCAGGATAATAAGCCCTGCTTTGGTAAAAGGGTGCAGCCGGAGATACCGTATTATAACAAAAATTGACCAAGGCAGCAGCAGGCACCAGGTTGTTATGAGCAAAGAGTTGTGCCAGTAAAATTCACCGCCGTATTTCGCGCTGGAAAACATGATCCCATACAGCCACAGCGTATCCCATACCATAACCAGCAGCGCCTTCTGGTTCAAAAGGGGTTTTGGCAGGGGTATTTGGTGGATTATAATTGGCATCAGCAGTACTGAAAGCCCAAAGATCACTGGGACAGACGCAGTAAGGAACCAGTCTCCCCCTACATAAATACAACATACCGCCAGCATTGCCAGCAGCCACATCACATCCCACAGGATAACACAGAGAGTCTTTCGGTTTTTCAGTGCATCGGGAAGGGGTATCTGCCAAAGAACGGCAGGCATCACCAGCAGGGAAACCCCAAAAATAACCGGCACAGCCGCAACAAAAAACCAATCCCCATGGGTATAGATACAGCAGGTAAGCAGCAGTATCAGCGTCGAAGCGGTACAGCAGCCCGCAGCTTTCAAGAACCTCATTTCATTGGCCAGCATAGGGACAACGGTAATGCTGGCAACAATCAGCAGGGAACTGAGCACGATAAAAAACCAATCCAGGGCGTGGCCTATCGCCAGATTGCATATAAGGCAGACAATGACCGGGATAAGAAGTATCCCTGCTGTAACAAGCCCGTATATTGCTGAAATGCGCTTTTCCTTTTTCTTGTGATTTTTCAGTACTGCACCGGCTTCCAGGGAAAGGGACTGTTCAATTTTACTGCCGTTGAGCTGCTCCAAAATATGGGAACATTCCGCACATTCCCGGAGATGTTCTTCTACAATGGCGCGGCTCTCATCTCCGCATACGTTGTCCCGGTACAGCGGGAGAAGGTCTTGTACCAGATTGCAGGAATATTTACTCGCCATTTCGTTCAATCCTTTCCAAAAGCTTTAATTTTGCGCGATGGTATGTAACACGCGCCCAGTTTTCCGTTTTTCCAAAGATAATGCCTATCTTTGAAAAGGAAAGCTCTCCAAAAACCCGGAGCTGGAAAACCTCTTTATATGGCTCCTCCATTTTATGCAGTATTTGATGGATTTCCAGGGTAAACAGCTCGTCCTCGGCGGTCTGCTCAACATTTTTGGGGGAGGGAATGTCCTCGTTTAAGCCCGTGAATTTCGACTGCCTTTTCATCTCGTCGATGGCGGCGTTTTTCGCAATGGCGCAAAGCCAGGTAAATTCGCCTGATCTGCCGTCAAATTTACTGTTCAGCGCTTTGAAAAACGCCTGCTGTGTAACCTCCTCCGCAAGATGCGCATTTTTTACAATGGTCATGACGTAGGAGTACACACTCATATAGTAAGTGTTATACAGTTTATCGAAATCCACTCCGTTCACCTCGCTTTCAATCGGTTAGACGACAATTAGCTCCGTTCGTTACAGTTTCCCACAAAAAAATTTTACCGGCTCTACGGTTCGTGGGTGTAAAATGGCAGATGCTTATTATATAATTTTTAGGGAAAGGCGAGGTGTTGGATACAATATGGATCAAATCAAAATTGGCAGGTTTATCTCGGAAATGAGGAAGCAGCAGAATTTAACCCAGCGCGAATTTGCTGATATTCTTGGTATCAGCGATAAAACAGTAAGCAAATGGGAACGCGGCAGCGGAATGCCGGAACTGTCCTTTATGCAGCCGATGTGTAAAATTTTTAAAATTGACCTTAACGAACTGTTTTCAGGAGAAAAACTGGCTGGCGTTGATTACAAAAAGAAAGCGGAGGAAAATATGATGGCCCTTGTAAAAGAAGCGGAAAAAATGAAAAAGAACATTGTCGGCGGCAGTGTCTTAGGTTATGCGAATTATGTTGAGATGGACACCCGCAAAGTCTATAAAACAAATACTGAATTTTGGAGTACAATCGGCAGTGACTTTTTAGGCGCCACCGCCCTGCCGGGCTGGGGCGGCTTTTTTCCTTCTGAAGATAAGCTGCATCTGCTGGGCAGCTTGTCCGGGAAAAGTGTCCTTGAAATCGGCTGCGGCAACGGACAATCGCTAAAATATGCCGCAGACCAGGGCGCTGCTGAATTGTGGGGGCTGGATATATCCGCAAGCCAGATTGAACGCACTGAAAGATTTCTTAATGCACAGGGAATCCCTGCAAAGCTGATCTGTTCCCCAATGGAGGAGAAGGTGGATATACTAACAGATTATTTTGATGTGATTTATTCTGTCTATGGAATTGGCTGGACAACGGATTTAAATCAAACCTTCCGACACATTCATTCGTATTTAAAAAAAGATGGCGTATTTATTTTTGGGTGGTCGCATCCGATTCACAAATGCGTATCTGTGGAAGATGGAAGGCTGGTTTTCAGCAATTCCTATTTTAATGAGGAATGGTATCAAGCTGATATGAGCAGCAAGGAAATCATGTTGTCCAACCGTATGTTGAGTACCTATATTAACGCTTTGGCTGACAACGGGTTTATGATTGAAAAGCTTGTTGAAGAAACAGATCGGGAAAAAGCCCTGTCCTCCAATACCGACTTTGGCAGAAAGGCGTTGATGCTGCCGACGGTTTTTGTAATCAGGGCGAGAAGGATTTCAGAATAATGGGTATCCGCTTGACAAATAATTATAGATACGATAATATTTTAATGGGATGATGGTAATTTTTATCATTTCAGCAAAAAACGTCACCAAAACAGAAAACCAGTATTACAGTATATGGGGTATAAATATGAAAACTGAATACGATTTCTCCAATGCCAAAAAAAATCCCTACGCAAAGCAGTTAAAAAAGCAAATCACCATCAACGTTGACAGTGACGCAATAGATTACTTCAAAAAGCAGTCTGAAAGCGCAGGCATCCCATATCAAACCCTAATCAACCTATACCTGAAAGACTGCGCCCAAAGCGGCAGGCAGCTTAAAATATCATGGCAATAAGAAATACTCTGTTAATGGCATGATATAATCCCTGTATACTCCCCTATATTTTATAGATTAAATGGGATTATACCGCAGTTCACAGACAAATACTGCGTTATAATAATTTTCTAATAGAAAGGGTGTTTTACATGAAACATACATCTGCATTTACGCAAACCAAATTACGGAGGGTTTCCGTATTCTAACCCTCCGAAAATAAGGAGGATTTTATGCCTTTGAATTGGATTAACCCAGCGGATTACTCTTTCAACAGCTTTCTTTTATTAGAGCGGTTCCAAATCCGCCTTATGATGAATTCATGCGGTTGGCGAAACAACAATTCCAAATGGAAAGAAAACATGGGTATCGCATTAAACGCCAACCCTGCTGTAAAATGGTACTTCATGCGCCGCTGCCCGGAATGTGCCTCATTTGTTGAAGAATTAGCTGTAAAAGCTCCTTCTGCAACGAGCAGAGAACAAATCCGCGAATCCGAGGAATACGCTTTATCAAGTGTAGAGGATTTTATCATTTATACGACGCCGGAAGCTATGGCGGAACAGTGTGATTTTATCCGGGGCTGGAATAAGCAGCGCCTATTTGACCTTGCAGATTTGTCAGGAAAAGTTGTTTTGGATGTGGGAGCTGGTTCCGGCCGCTTGACCTTTGCTGCCGCCGAAAAGGCCAAGTGGGTTTACGCAGTTGAACCGGTTGGCACGCTTCGCGAGTTTATGCGCGGTAAGATTAAAAGGGAGGGCATCCATAATGTCCGGGTTCTTGACGGGCTTGTGGAAGAAATCCCTTTTCCCGATGATACCTTCGATGTGGTAATGTCCGGTCATGTTGTCGGGGATAACTATGATGGGGAGATCGCCGAATTGACCAGGGTTTGTAAGGCGGGAGGCTGGCTGCTCGACTGCCCAGGGGATTCTGAACGTGATATAATGCCAAAGGAAGAACTTACAAGACACGGATGGGAGGAAATCCACTACACCGGCAGTTTTGGAAAAGATGTCTTTCTTTATCGTAAACTGGTAAGCAAATAAAAACAGCATTACACATACTCACACCCGGCAGAGAATATAAAACCTCTGCCGGGTGTATTTTTATACTGCTCATCCACTGTTGCAGTCCCTTATATTTTAAAGTCATAACCTAAAATTCTTTCACAAACCGCGCCTTTGTTATCACCATTTAATTCTTTTCTAACAGTTATGATACTTAATTTATCATAACCCAGCTTATAATATAGGCGCAAGGCCACCTTGTTTTTTGGCACCACATCGAAACAGATCGCTGTATATTTCGGATTCTGTGCTATTATTTTCTCCGCCTGCCGGATACTTTCCGTTGCAATCCCCTGATTACGATATTCTTCATCGACAAAAATGTCCTCTATCCAGGCAACATTATTTCCCCTATAACCGATTCTGAGAAATCCTACGCTTATATTCTGTAACAGAATGATATACAGTTCGCTATCTCCTGTTATCCAATTTTTGAGGTTTTCCTCCGCTGTTTTATAATCTATCTCTTTGGCTATTCCATCTTTATTTGACAAACTGAGATGAAACCCAAAGAATTTTGCAATTCTTTTAATGGTCTCGTGTCTATATTCATCAGTGTATTGTTTTAGTGCCACTTTCATTTTGATTGCCCCATCTTATATTAAAATAAGTTTGACAAAAAATTTTATGATTCTCTGCTTTCGGTACACCATCATGGCAAACCGTTGGTTTGCTGGATGGCTGCAAGAGAAAACTTGGAGGTTTTGTCCAA
>CAOJXI010000053.1 GCA_948465665.1 uncultured Clostridia bacterium
GAACCAGCTTAGGGCGGGCAGCCCCATTAGGCGGGCTTCTTCCGCTTCGTCCAACTCCGCAGAGTTGGACAAAACCTCCAAGTTCCCTCTTGCAGCCATCATGGCAAACCAACGGTTTGCTATGATGGCGTACCTAAAACCGAAAAATTTACCGAACCCATATTACCAAAAGCGGATTAAAAAGGTCTAATGTTCCAGGGCAGACAATCCCCTGAACCCGAAACCTTTTTAATCCGCTTTTTGCTGTACCGAAAAAGTCCAGCCTATTCCGGCAAAATCGAATAGCACCTCATATCCAGCGATGCCCCGTCAAACCTTCTGAACATACCTCTCAGCGTCCCCTCATACCAAAACCCGCAGCTTTCCAGCAGCCGGATAGACCTTGTATTCTCCGGCTGGCAGTATGCGCTGACCATCTGGACATCCTTAACATAAAAAACATATCCCAAAGCTGTCCTAACTGCTTCGGACATCAACCCCCTGCCCCAATACTTTGGGGAAAGCGCATATCCAAGTTCCAGAGTCCTGAGACCTTTCCTCCTCTTATCGTCCGTAAGTTCCAAAGTCCCAATCACCACATCATTTTCCCTTAGTGAAACAGCCCAAATTCCGAGCTGCCGGTAAACCGACATTGCATTAGCGGAGTCTTCCAAAGAACAATGTGAACGCCAGCCGGCAGAGGGGCCCACCCTGGGGTCTTTGGCGAAATTCCAAAGTGCTGAAACATCGGAAGCTTTCCAATCCCGAATACGCAGCCTGGGCGAATCAAGAACAGGCAAAACCATAGAAAACCATCTCCTATTCCAAAATTTCCATAAGTTGTTCGCTGCTCATACGGGTAATTGCCCCCTCGTTATCCACGGCCTGAATAATGGATTCCGCTAATTCCTGTTTTGCCTCCTGCATTTTGCAGATTTTTTCCTCAATGGTGTCTTTCGCAATCAGCTTATAAACCTGCACACTGTTTTTCTGTCCTATTCGGTACGCACGATCAGTGGCCTGGTTCTGTGCGGAAAGGTTCCACCAGGGGTCATAATGGATGACAACATCAGCAGCTGTTAAATTGAGCCCTGTCCCGCCAGCCTTCAGGGAGATGAGAAAAACATCGGTGTCGTCCCGGTTAAACTGGCTGACCATCTTGCTGCGGTTTTCCTGGGAAGTAGAACCTTTCAGGGTAAAAAAGCGGATTTTTTCTTTTTCAAGCCGCTTTTCCAGTATTGTTAGCATGGAAGTAAACTGGGAAAACAGCAGTACCTTGTGGCCGCCCTCTTTCGCAGAGCGTATCAGTTCAATGCAAACGTCTTCCTTTGCCCCGTTGCCGTTGTAATTTTCCAAGCAAAGGGCAGGATCGCAGCAGAGTTGGCGCAGCCTGGTAAGCATGGACAAAAAAATAATACGATTGCCAGTATTGGGGCCAGACATATCCTTTTGGATCTGCTGGCGCGCCTGAACCGCATAGGCCAGATAAACCTTTCTCTGTTCATCGGATAGGGTAGCATAAAGGATTGTTTCCGTCTTGTTGGGAAGTTCTTTCAAAACGTCCTTTTTCATCCGGCGCAGGACAAAGGGAAGAACCATTTTGCTTAACTGCCCCAAAGTTTTTTCATCTTTGTTTTTAACAATTGGGGTTTCAAACTTTTCCCGGAAACGATTGTAGTTATAAAGGAATCCAGGCATCAGGAAATCAAAAATACTCCAGAGTTCGCTTAAACAGTTTTCGACAGGAGTGCCCGTTAAAGCGAAACGCTGGCGGCTTTTAATTGCTTTCACTGACTTGGCGTTTTGGGTGGTGTGGTTTTTGATGTACTGCGCTTCGTCAATGATGTGATATTGAAAAGAGCAGTCCTCATAAAGAGGAACATCCCGTTTTAACAGGTCGTAAGAGGTGACAATTACATCAAACTGATCTATATGGCAAATCGCTTCGCGGCGCTGGGATGTGTCCCCGGTAACGGCCAATACACGCAGAGACGGGGCAAAGCGCCGGATTTCGCTTTCCCAATTATATACAAGGGAGGTTGGACAAACCACCAGAGAAGGGAGCCGCTCCTCAAATTCCTCCATATTGACGTAAGAGAGCAGCAAAGCGATTACCTGAAGTGTCTTCCCAAGGCCCATATCGTCTGCCAGTATCCCGCCAAAATGATAGGTTTCCATGGTACGCAGCCAGCGAAAACCTGCCTTTTGGTAATTTCGAAGGACGCCTTTTAGGGATTCAGGAATTTCAAACTCGCTGTCCTCCACATCCTTCATTTCCCGTATCAAGCTTCGGTAATAGCGGTCACGGCTTAGAATAATGTCTTCCTGGCCGCTGAGAACCCGATCCAGATATAACGCCCGGTATTTAGGAATACGGACAGCATGTTCCCTAAGCTGTTCCTTTGTTAAATCCAGCCCGTCCACCAACTGGGACAATCCTCCAACTGCGTTATCTTCCAGCTGCATAAACCTGCCGTCAGTAAGGCGGTAATATTTCTGCCCCATGCGGTACGCCTTCAGAACTTCGGTTAATTCCTCCAAGGGAAACTCGCCGGTATCAATTTCCATTTCCAGCAAGCTGCTGTCCATGCGCACCCCGACGGAAACCTTGGGAGGGGAGAGCATCCCAATGCTGTTGAACCGGTCGGTGACATGGACGGAAGCCGCCTGCATCAAAACAGGAAGCCCTTCAGATATAAATTGGTAAATGTCCTTATCGTCCCCTTCCAGATAAAGGCGGCTGTGATCCGGCTCAATATAAGGAAACTGCTTCTGTGTCAGTATCTTCATTTTAAATTCCCCGCGGGGGTCCCGTTTGCCTTCTATTTTGGGCGGGGGCTCAAGATAAGGGTTCAGCTCCTCCTTCCCGTAACGGTATACAACTTTAGCTGTAATCCTCGAACGGCTTGGAGCATCCAGAAAAAACTCAACCTCCAGCGGATCGGGGAAAAAAATCTCCATCCGATCCATATCCCCTGTAAAATTCAATATGTCCTGCACCTCCGGGAATACATCGCTGCAAAACGGCAGCATATCTTCATGGGAAATATATAAATACCCTTCCGACTGGCTGACTGCCTGTAAAAACTCTGCTGCTTTCCTGCTGAATTGTTCTGTACAAAAATAAATACTACCTTTTATCAAAATACAACAATGTTTTTCCCCTTGAAGCATTTTATATGAAACAGCGCTGAACGTAAATCCAGATGACGAACCCCGTACCGAAATTTCTATTTCAGGATTGCCGTTTACGATTGGGTATTCATTCTCTGTATGCTGGATTTCATCACGGTATAATACAAAATATCCCCTGGAAATATACAGTTCCATAAGCTGATCCAGGGCTGACGGCGATAACGGCAGATATCTTTTCTCTATTTCCGTTCCTGCCGTCCAAAAACGGAACCTCCGACAGTCCTCAAATTTATCCAGTACAAATTTTACAAGTTCTTGAGACTCCGGCAAAAAAGAATCCATATGATGGATTACTTCAAGGTTTTTCCCATAAGCCTCCTTCTGGCTGGTTTCCATGTTTATACAGAACTTTGCGATGTCTTTTACAATATAAGGGCGGCGTTTTCCCAATGTCATATATATTTGTGGACGGTTGGATGTGTCTGTTGTCAGGCATAGCCGCACAGTCAATTTTTCTTCTTCCTGTATAGAACCCGCCAGAGTTTGGCCGTCCTCCTTATTGCGGTACCGTTCCATCATCCGCAGGGCGTGGTAATCTGTCCGGCGGGATTTTAGTTTATTCTCTTTCTGCTTCCCAGAACTTTCTGAATCTTTTTCCAGCGTTGGGACATAAGTAAACGATTTAATGATTTCTTCATCACAATACCGAAGCAGCAAAGCGACCCCATGCCGGCATAAACCTTTTTCTTCCCTTGTCTTGGAACATCCGCATTGATACCATTTCGGCATGTCCTGGACAAGCCCTATCGTTACGCTGTATGATTGGTGCGTCCCGTCCAAAACATTAGATGAAATTTCTATTAATCCTTCCTCTTTGTCAAGGCGGCGGTAAGAATATACACCCTTGGATTGGTAATCCATACAGCCTGCAAAAAAATCTGATGGATTTGAAGTGAAACATCTAATAGCGGATTTGGTTAATGCCATTTTCAAGCCTCCTGACCACTTTTGTTTGCTTTCCCTTTATTGTATCATGCAGACGGCAATCTAGCAAGCCAGCAAATACAGCTTCAACACATACTATTTAAGTGATGACCAGCAATCAAACACAAATGCAAATGCTCTTTTTGTCCTTCATACAAAAACAATTTGACCAAATACACAGCCATTTAGAATTGTACAATTTTCATCAAAAAATGGAGTATATAAAAGGTTTTTCTCTTTTTTAAAAAGATGAATTCACAAGATAATATCATTTGTTTAAAGAATTTCAGAATTAGAAGTTGGATACAATATATGATTTTTAATACCAAAAAGAAAAATTTTTAATTAAAGCGGGAATACAAAATTGTATTTTACTCAAGTACAATTGTCATGGACATTTGATGGAATTGTGTCGATTGTATTCTAATAGCCCGACCTTTAAAAATTGTTGAGCCGTTCTTTTCAATTATATATGATACATTGCTAAAAAAGCAATGAAAGGAACTATTTTAGGAGGGGCTGAAAGATTGCTGCTTGATATTCCTTAAAAATAATCTTTAAAATATGTGTATTTATCTATTTTAAAAACATATGTTTACTATAATTAGCAAAAAAGCATATGTAAAAAAAGTTCATTTTGTCTACTGTATTTGATAATTATATAGTTATACTGTAAAAAAAGCTATTAAATGATAATTCAATCAAGATAGAAAAAACCCAAAATTTTTCTTTCTCTCAATTTCTATTTTAAATAAGCAGTTTGGAAAAATTCTCTTTAATTCCGCTTTTCAAAAAAGTGAAAATAATTATACTTTTGTATTTTTCCTTTTAAAGAGTATTTATCATGAAAAAGCAATGAAAGATGAGATTAAAACATCTAAACAGTAGTATTGATACTAATTTACCGCCTATATAAATGATTTCAATTAACATTAGTCCATTTTTGTGAAAAAATTTTGAATGGGTGATTGACAATTTACCCATAAAAATGCTACAATAATACCATTCCATAGGGAACTTTCACTTAAAACGATTGTGACAGTTTTTTGGGGTGCTTCTCCCTCATTCAGAGAGTTCTCCCTCTGAACTGTATCATATTAATCTTAAAAAGGAGGTAATGGCTTTGAGTAAGTCAGCGCCCGCCGCCCGCGCACAAAACCAACAGTCCGGGTTCGCCCAAAAATGCAAACACATTTGGAGTTATCGTGTCTTTTACCTGATGCTCATTCCCGGCCTCGTCTGCCTGTTCTTTTTCCACTATATGCCTATGTACGGTATAGGTCTGGCGTTCCGGGAATTCAGCTTTACAGGCGGAATCCTCAGCGGCGAGTTTGTGGGATTGAAGTATTTCCAGCAGGCTTTCCGGGATAAATTCTTCCTCCAGGCTTTGCGCAATACTGTTGTCATCAGTTTCAGCAAACTGATCTTTGGGTTTCCCATTCCTGTTATTTTTGCACTTCTCTTAAACGAGATTACCAACCAGAAGTATAAAAAAGTTGCCCAAGCCTTCTCCTTTCTGCCTTATTTTGTTTCTTGGGTTGTCCTTTCCAGCATTTTCATCAATTTGTTTTCCCTGGACGGACCCTTTAATTATCTGGTTCAAATTTTCGGCGGACAGCCTACCGTTTTCCTTGGGGACGGCAATACCTTTGTAAAGATTGTCGTTATTACTGGCATATGGCAGACTTTGGGCTGGAACAGTGTTATTTATACTGCCGCTTTGTCCGGCGTGGATCCCCAGCTTTACGAAGCTGCTGTTTTGGACGGGGCAGGCAAGCTCAAACAAATGTGGCATGTTTCCCTTCCGGCAATCTCCAATGTCATAGTGATTATGCTGATCCTCAGCGTCGGCTCTATCCTCAATGCAGGCTTTGACCAGATTTTCAACATGATGAACTCAGCCGTTTTAGACAAGGCCGAGATTATTGATACCTACGTCTATAAAAAGGGCCTTCAAGAGATGAACTATTCCTACGGCACTGCAATCGGGCTTTTTAAATCTGTGGTCGGATTGATTTTCGTCCTGACTACGAATAAAATCGCTTCCATTGTGGGCGGGGATGAAAGCACATTATTCTGATTCCCTTCTCCAATATAACCGCAGTATCGTAAGAAAGATTCAAAAAAATTGAAGGAGGTTTACCCATGAGCAAGAAAAATCCCAACGCCATCCGTAAAACCCGCGGGGACGCGATTTTTGGCTGGGTTGTGGCCATATTGGTGGGCTTTATTGCCCTGACCGCCCTGTATCCCTTCCTGCATGTGACTTCTGTTTCACTGAGCACCAACGACGAAGCGTTCCGGGGAGGCTTCCACTTCTTCCCCATCCCAGGCAAAATGACAATAGACGCTTATAAAAACCTGCTGAAAGCCCCTTCTGTCTGGATTGGCTATAAAAATACAATCCTGGTTACAGCAGGCGGGACATTCCTGGCGCTTATTGTCTATACCCTGTTTGCATACCCTCTTGCCCGCCGCGACCTGCCGGGACGCAATATCTTTACGTTCCTCCTTGTGTTCACCATGCTCTTTAACGGCGGCATTATCCCTACGTATATTGCCATGAAACAGCTCAACCTGCTCAACACCCTGTTTGTTTTGATGTGCCAGAATGTTGTCAGCGCCTTTAATATCATGGTAATCCGCAATTTCTTTATGTCCATCCCCACCGATTTGGAGGAAGCCGCCCGCATTGACGGCGCAGGACACTTTACCACTTTCTTCCAAATAGTCCTCCCGCTTTCCAAACCGGTTCTGACCACTATCGGCCTTTGGGTAGGCGTGGGGCATTGGAATTCCTGGTTTGCTGCCACCATGTACATACAGGACAAAAACAAGCTTGTTTTACAGGCAGTACTCCGCAACACTTTGATTTTGATGAGCAACGACAATGCTTCCAACTTCTTTAAACAGGCAGTAGAAGGAACGGAGCTTGGACAGATACAGGTAAAATCTGCATTGATTATGATTTCCCTTATCCCAATTTTAATTATTTACCCCTTTGTCTACAAATACTTTGAAAAAGGCATTATGATTGGCGCTGTTAAAGGCTGATCTTTTGCATACAGAACCCCGAAATCAGAAAATCACAGGAGTAAAATTTGCCTGTGAAATATTCAGGAGGTTTTAGTTTTATGATGAAAAAAGCAACAAAATCGGCATTGGCCCTTACTCTTGCCGCACTGATGCTGGCAGGATGCAGCGGGAATACAAATTCCAGCAGTTCTGCCCCCACAGCCAGCAACACGCCAAGCGGAAGCACCGCTCCCTCTGGCGGCTCCACTTCGTCCGCTGCTTCTGACGCAGCCCCTGTTGAATGGTCCTTCTTCAGCGATTACGCGGTAGGCAAGGATTCCCCTGACGATTCCTATGTCAAGCAGCAAATTGAGAGCAACTTCAACGTAAAGATCAAATTTGAGACCTACACAGGCGACGATTATGCCCAGGCGCTGAACCTGAAGGTTGCATCTGGGGACATTCCTGACGTATTCCTCTGCACCACTTATCAGATTACCCAGAAGTTTGCCCGCCAGGGCGTGCTTGCCAAGGTTGATCCCCAGGTCATTTATGACAATGCCCCCAAGATGATGGAATATGTGGAACAGAAGGATAAGGACGCCTGGATTTTCACCCAGGTAGACGGGGAAAATTATGGCGTGCCGGTAGTATGGCCTTTGGGAGACCATTCCCGTGTAAACGTCATCCGCGAGGACTGGCTGGAAAAGCTGGGAATGTCCATCCCCACCAATATTGATGAATTCTATGAAGTTTTAAAAGCGTTCCGTAATAATGACCCTGACGGCGACGGCCAAAAGAACACCTATGGCATGGGCGGCTATCTGCCTGAAACCACCACGGAAAATATCTGGCCTGGTATTTTTGGAATGTTTGGTTCCCATCCCAACATTTACTACCTGGATGAAAATGGGAAAGTTGCCTACGGCGCGATTGACCCAAGGACGAAGGAAGCTTTGGAAACCCTTAACAAATGGTATCAGGAAGACCTGATTGACCCTGAATTCAAGGTTGATACCGCTGATTCCTGGCTCCAGAAATGGGTCAGCGGCAAACAGGGATATTGCGCAAGTTCCTACTGGTGGACTTCCGGCCCGGCAGCCAAATACTTCTCCGGCAAATGGTATGATCCTGTCATTGACGCTAACCCCAACGCCAAAGTAACCAACTTCGCACCTATGACCGGCCCTCATGGTGATTCTGGCGTTACCCAGTTGGTAATGGAACTGGTTATTCCCACTATCGGTTTTGGCAAACAGCTTGAAAGCAAACCGGAAGTAATTGCACGCTGGCTCCAGGTACAAGACATTCTCCAGAGCGATCCTTACTGGCATGTCCTGATGTATGATGGGGAGGAAGGAAAAACCTTTACCCACAACGCTGACAATTCCATCACCTATATGGATAACTTTGATACTTTTGACGAACGTTCCTGGTATGGTGCAAACGGTGCGTTCTCCGTCTGCCCCAACTACGACGTATATGATCCCCAGGTTAAAGATATGACTTATGTTAATGCCCAGCGTGCCCTGGCACAAGGCCCCATGGACATTATGAAGAGCTATCCTCTGGAAGCGGATTCCCAGTATAAAACCAACCTCCAGACGATTGTTTCCAAGGCCATGGTAGACTTTGTCACTGGCGCAAGGCCCCTGTCCGAGTGGGACAATTACGTAAACGAATGGCTCCAGAGTGGCGGCCAGGCTACTTTGGATGAAGCGCAGAAAGTTTACGAATCTGTTTTCGTGAAATAAAAAACCGATAAAATATAGGCTTGCCTATCAAATAAAATGTAAAACATGGGGATTTATTTAGATTTCTGAAAGAAGGGAAGGATAGATCCCCATGTTTGTACCATACCCAATATGGGAAGGGAAGTGCAATCATGTCAAATCTTTACAAAACAGCATATCGGGGCTACTTAGTGGATCATCACTCTCCCGACACGCCTATTATCACTCTTGACAAGCTTGATCCCAGGGAGTATGAAGCTTTCTTTAAGGAGGCCAATATTACCAGTCTGATGGTTTACACCAAAGACCACTGGGGAGCCAGCTATTACAATACCAAGGTTGGAAAAAAGCATCCCGGCCTAGGAGATCGGGACTGGATCGCGGAGCTGCGGGAAGTCCTGACTCGGAACAACATTGAATTTAATGCTTACTACTGCCTGGAGTACGACACCTATGCGCCAGTAGCCCATCCTGAATGGGCCATTGTAAAGCCGGATGGTACTCCCCTGATCTGCGCCTCCCCTATTGCCCATTGGAAAATGCCCTGTTATGAAACAGGATACCGCCAGTATGTCCTGGATCAGCTGGATGAAATCGCTGAACACTACCATCCAGATTCATTGTTCCTGGACATATTTGGAAAATCCCTTTGCTACTGCCCCTCCTGCCGGGCTAAATTTGAAAAGGAATGTGGCTATCCCCTGCCCGAAAAAGACGAGGAGATTGTCGCCCATTACCAGGACATTAATAATTTCCTGGATCGCAGCGCGTCCTCTATGCTGGACGATATCCGCGCTGTCATGCAGAAGCATGTACCGGATATTAAGATAACTGTAAACTTCGCAGCCCTGTACTGCAAAGATATCCGTGATAAACTGGATTACCAGTTTACTGAGCCCTTTGCGGGGAATTGGCTGTCCGCCGCCTATGCAAGAGATACAGCTGTAGGGCAGTATCCCCAGCTTGGGCCGGGGGATGTTTCGGAGGTTTATAATTACCGGAACAAAAACATATACAAATTAGCTGCTGCACAGATTGCCGCCCAGGGCTGCCGGGTATTTATGTATTCTGGTTCCCAGCACCCGGACGGGACTTTAGAGCATGAAGAAGCCCAGCATGTAGGGGCAGCCTATCAAGAGGTGGAGAAGTTTGAAAAATATCTCTCTGACCGGGAAGTCATTGCTGATATTGCCATTCTCCAAAGCGATGTTTCCGCCAGTATTAACAATCATTTTGTATTGGTTCCCAACGCTATCGGGAGGGTAAAACAAGGAAGCGTCCACCGTACAGCGGTTATGGGTGCAATGAAACTCTGTGATGCCAGCGGCATGACCTGGAAAATCGTCCCAGAGCAGGACGTATCTGCCGATATGCTGAAAAAATTCCGAATGGTGATCCTGCCAAACGTATTCCATGTCAGCGAGGAACTTCACGCTGCATTGAAAGGCTTTGTGGAAGGCGGAGGATATCTGATGCTTTCCGGGCTGACCGGCATGTTTGAAAAGGATGGAAAGATGCGTTCCAACTTTGCTTTGGCAGATTTGATGGGAGTGGGATACATTGGGGAAATTACCCGTTACAAAGCTGCCAAATGGGGCGGATACCTGGAACCGTCAGAGCATCCCCTTTTGAAATCCATCAGTAAAACCTATGCTCCTGTGGGAAGCGTTTACTATCAGGTTCGGACGACTGGCGCGGAAGTTCTGACCCGCTTTGTCTACCCTGCCACAGAGTTGACTGCCAATACTTGGGTCAATTGGTGGTGCCCGCCTCCCAAAACGCCTACCAACGATCCAGCTGTTCTTCTGAATTCCTGCGGAAAAGGCCAGGTATTTTATGCCGCCTTTGATATGATGGCTGAAACGGAACTGAACTATCTGGATGGTATCTTTGGAGAAATCACTGCAACAGCTTTGAAGGAGCTTTCTATTGCGCTGGAGACAGGGAATCATCATGCTTTGGGATTTGTGGCCTATGACCGTCCTGCACACCAGGAGGTAATTGTTCATGAGGTTTCCCATATTGCTGAACGGTTTAATGGAGATGCTCCTGCCGTAGATGGAGGAATACTCCTGTTGGATCAGAAGAAGTATGCTTTGAAAGGCGCAGAACTGGTTTACCCGGAAACCAAACCCCTTGCTTTAGAATCTGACGGCGGGTTCTGGAAAGTGAAACTGCCAGACATTGAGATCCATCAAGTTATCAGGCTGACTTATTAAGTTTCTAAATTGCCCTGCCCTTAAACGGACAGGGCAATTTTTCATTCAATAGGGAGGAAATATTTTGAACTGCATACCCAATTTTGTTAAATGTTTTAAAAAATAATGCTGACTGTCTTGTTATTTGGCTGATTTTTATTTATAATAAAATTAGTTTATAAAAGAACAGATGTATATAAGGACTGACAGTATGTTAGACATAACTGAAAAACCCACAGCGATAGATATTAAGGCCACAGTAAAGGACTCTGTTTTCCGGGATCTGTTCGGCAGCCGGAAATATGCCCTCCAGTTATATAAGGCTATCCATCCAGAGGATACAGACGTTACCGAGGACGATATCAGCAATGTCACCATAGACAATATCCTCACTGACCAGCAATACAATGATCTGGGGATGCTGGTACACGGCACCCTTCTTGTCCTTCTCGAAGCCCAATCTACCTGGTCTGTGAATATTATCATACGGATTTTATTGTATCTGGCTTATACTTGGAACAGATATATAGAGGATACCAGGCAGAACCGCTATGGAAGCTTAAAGCTCAAGCTTCCCAAGCCGGAGTTTTATGTTATTTACACTGGCGGGCAGAAGAAGGTTCCAGAATGGATTCATCTTTCCAAAGAGTTCTTTCAGGAAGATGGGACATTTCTTGAAATGAATGTCAAAATCTTTTGTGGGAATAACGGAAAAGATATTATCAGCCAATACGTAGAATTTACAAATGTGTATACAGAACAGGTAAAGATATATGGAAGAACCCAGAAAGCCGTGATGGAAACCATACGGATATGCCGGAACCGAAACATTTTAAAGGAATATCTTGAAAGCCGGGAAAAGGAGGTAATCGACATTATGATGGCATTATTTGATCAGCAAAAGGCTTTAGAACAATACTTGGAGCAATATGGGAATGAACGTGAACAAAAAGGCGAAATAAAAGAACGCGAGAAAAATATCCGTTCCATGTCAAAGTTCCTCCCTGCTGAGAAGATAGCTGAAATTTTGTGTATTCCCATTGATGAAGTCATACTTTCTATTGGAAATTAATATGCCTCAAATTATTCTGGCAAAAGAATTTTCAGTGAAATGAATGTCAAAATCTTTTGTGGGAATAACGGAAAAGATATCATCAGCCAGTACGTAGAATTTACAAACGTGTATACGGAACAGGTAAAGATATATGGAAGAACCCAGAAGGCTGTGATGGAAACCATACGGATATGCCGGAACCGAAACATTTTAAAGGAATATCTTG
>CAOJXI010000054.1 GCA_948465665.1 uncultured Clostridia bacterium
TGGACCCGAAACCTTTTTAATCCGCCCCAGCTTGTACTCATCTTAGCTTATCCCCCGCAAATCTGTCTTTATTAAAAAACGGTACAGCCATAGGCTGTACCGTTCCAATTATTACTGTTCGTCATTCCAGGAATACATCTTACGAAGTTCCTTGCCGACCTTTTCCAACTGATGCTCAGAATGAATCCGGCGTTCCGCGTTAAAGTGGGGACGATTGACCCGATTTTCCAAAATCCAGTTACGGGCAAAGGTGCCGTCTTGAATTTCAGTAAGAACCTTCTTCATTTCCTTCTTAGTTTCATCAGTAATAAGGCGCTTGCCGATTTCGTAATCGCCATATTCAGCGGTATCGGAAATGGAATATCTCATCCGTGAGAACCCGCCCTGATAGATAAGGTCAACAATCAGTTTCATCTCATGGATACATTCAAAGTAAGCATTTTCGGGAGCATAACCAGCTTCCACAAGGGTTTCAAATCCAGCCTGCATCAGAGCGGTAACGCCGCCGCACAGAACACATTGTTCACCGAACAGATCCGTTTCAGTCTCATCTTTAAAGGTAGTCATCAAAACGCCAGCCCTGGCGCCGCCAATACCTGCTGCATACGCAAGACCAGTGTCAAGCGCCCTGCCGGTAGCGTCCTGCTGAACAGCGATAAGGCAGGGAACCCCCTTGCCTTCCACGTATTCACTGCGGACAGTATGTCCAGGCCCCTTGGGGGCAATCATAATGACATCAACATCCTTGGGAGGCACAATCTGCCCAAAGTGAATTGAGAAACCATGGGCAAACATCAGGGTTTTCCCTGCGGTCAAATGGGGCTCAATGCTTTCTTTATACAAAGCAGCCTGTTTTTCGTCGTTAATCAGAATCATGATGATGTCCGCGTTGGCGGCAGCGTCAGCAGCAGTCATAACTTTAAGTCCGGCGGCTTCAGCTTTTTCCCAGGACTTGCTCCCGTTATATAAACCAACAATAACGTTGACCCCGCTTTCATGCAGGTTCAAAGCGTGAGCATGTCCCTGGCTGCCGTACCCGATAATTGCCACCGTTTTGCCGTCTAACAGGCTTAGGTCGCAGTCTGTGTTATAGAAGATTTTTGCCATGAAAAATTCCTCCTGTTGTTCCTGGGGTAATCCCCAGGTTTTTCTGTTTATTTTTTCACCGATATGGTGTCGGTTCCCTTTTGGAGCGCTACTGTCCCTGTCCGGGCAATTTCCCGAATAGCAAAGGGCCGCAGCAGTTCTGTAAATAAATCAATCCGTTCGCTGGTATCCGCAAGTTCCAGGGTCATTGTTGCGCGGGATATGTCTAAAATTTTTGCGTCCATGATTTCTGCAATATTCATAATGTCAGAACGTTCTGTCTGTCCAGCGTTTACCTTAATCAGAACCAGCTCCCGGCTGATTAATTCAGCAGGGTTGATTGTCCGTACTTTAATCACATCAATCAATTTATTCAGTTGTTTTTCCACCTGTTCAACGGTGTAATCAGAGCCTTCTGCTACAATCGTCACCCGCGAAAAAGCAGGGTCTTCTGTAATGCCTACCGCCAAGCTTTCAATGTTAAACGCCCGCCGGGCAAATAGTCCCGCAATTCGGGAAAGCACCCCGGCGCGGTTTTCTACCAAAACTGAAAATGTATGCTTCACGTCGGTTTTCCCTCCCTATATAGACGATTCTTCCGGGTCAACAACACATTCCAAAACAAAAGGCCCATTGGCTGAAAGAAGCCTTTCTATAGCCCCGTCAATTTCTTCACTGGCTTTAATGCTCTCCGACGGTATCCCATATGCAGAAGCAAGGACAGTAAAGTTGGGGTCTCCCTCCAAGCTGGTGGCAATATACCGGCTCCCATAGGATTTCTTTTGAATCTCCTTAACCATTCCCAACTTCCGATTGCGGAAAATGATGATTTTTACTCCTACCTGGTCTTGGCAAATCGTCGCCAGTTCCATCATTTGCATTTGGAAAGAACCGTCTCCGCAGCCTGCAATGACTTCCCGCTTCGGATCAGCCAGTTTAGCGCCAATTGCAGCCGGGACAGAATATCCCATTGTTCCCATACCGCCAGAGGTAAGGAACCTTCCCTTACGGATGCGGATATGGTTTGCAGACCAGATTTGGTTTTGACCTACATCCGCAACATACACCGCGTCATCAGGCATTTTTTCCGATAAACGGCGAAGGAAATACTTTGGATTGATTCCATATTCCCGCGGGGAGGTGTCGGGTGTATATGTGTCCCTGAGACCCCGGACATACTGCGTCCACTCGGAAAAATCTCCAGGACGGTTATGGGAATTACAGTGTTCTATTAACTGATGGATAACAGTACGGCAGTCGCCTACTAACGGGATTGTTGTACCAATATTTTTTCCGATTTCCGCTGGGTCAATATCAATATGCACAATCGTTGTATTTGGAGAAATTACATCCGGGGAACTGACAGCCCTGTCTCCAACGCGCGCGCCGATAATCATCAGTAAATCAGCTTCCCGTACAATCTGGTTGGCATGTTTGACCCCGTGCATCCCCAACATCCCCATATATAAAGGATGGGAGGAGGGGAAAACCCCAATCCCCATCATAGTAGAAATTGCAGGAATATTAT
Organism: uncultured Clostridia bacterium; assembly: GCA_948465665.1. Lineage (GTDB taxonomy): Bacteria > Bacillota > Clostridia > Oscillospirales > Ruminococcaceae > UBA1405. Next base: position 2,615 of record CAOJXI010000054.1, read on the forward strand.
ATTCTTCCGCCAGCCTGCGAACCATTTCATGGCCCTCTGCCGCAAATGCCCCGCCGCCTACGCAAATTAAGGGTTTCTTTGCATTGGACAAAGCGTCTGCTACCTTTTTAATTTGCAGGTTATGCCCCTTTATACTGGGCTTATATCCTATAATTTGAACCTGGTCTGGATATTTAAATTCCTTGGAAAGTTCCCGCCGCTGAATGTCTACCGGCACATCAATTAGAACCGGCCCTGGCCGCCCTGTTGCCGCGATATAAAAAGCTTCTTTAAATACCCGTGGAAGCTCGTTTACGTCTTTTACCAAATAGCTGTGCTTGGTGAAAGGCTCTGCTGCCCCTGTAATATCTGCTTCCTGGAATACGTCCCTTCCTAATACATCGGTGGCTACCTGCCCTGTAATCGCCACCATAGGGATACTGTCCATATATGCGGTAGCAAGGGCAGTAATTAAGTTAGTTGCCCCTGGCCCGGAGGTTGCAATGCACACGCCGGGTTTGTTTGCAATTCGTGCGTAACCATTGGCACTGTGCCCGCCGTTTTGTTCCTGGCGTACCAATATGTGGTGGATTGCGGAGGCCGTCAGACTGTCGTAGAATGGACAGATGGCCGCGCCCGGATATCCGAATACAACTTCGACGCCCTCGCTTTCTAAGCATTTTACCATTGCCTGTGCGCCAGTTATCATGACAACCGCTCTCCTTTCTGTTAATTTGTGTTTATTTGTGTCTGATGTTTCCAGCTTGTCCAACAAGTTGGAAAAGTAACTGCTTAATATTATAGGATGGTTGCGCTAAAACGTCAACAGTAATTTTCACAGTTTTTCAGATTTCATAAAAAGGGCATATCCGGTTCAAACGGAAACGCCCTTTAGAGCCTGTTTAGAATCTCCCCGCGCACGTCTTAGCGGTGTATTTTCCGCCCAGACTGCGTTAAAAATCCTTGTAATCCGTCAGGATTACTGCGAATTTTTGCCTTGCTGGGCATAAAATCCGCTCGCTAATCCGCACACGTTGAGATCCTAAACAGGCTCTTAGAGATACTTTACTTTTTTCTCCTGTCCTCGCCTAAAACGATTACAGCCAGCACTTTCGGGCCAGAGTTCATGGCAATGGAAGCGCCGACCTGGTACGAGCGGTAGGGAGGATAGCCGATTTTCTGTTCCAAAGACTGATGGAACGGTTTTACAAACTCAACTGCTTCCCCGATAACAGTACAATATTCAAAATTAGGGTTTGTGCTGCGTTTTAAATACCAGTCTGCAAGCTTGCCGGGGACATTTTTGTCACCGCGAACCTTTTCGACAATTTTGGTTTCCCCGTCAATGATGCTGATAATAGGCCGCAGGCCCAGAACATCGCCTACAAACCCAGCGGCGGCGCTGACCCTGCCGGATTTTTTCACATATTCCAAAGTAAACACCGCAAAGTAAATTTCCACCCTTGCGAAATATTCTTCAAGCCAGGGGATAATTTCCCCAACAGGTTTATTTTCCTGAATCATACCGATTGCCTTTTCAATCGCATAACCATACCCTACCGTATAGGTGCCGGAATCCAGGATAAAAATTTCAATTTTACCTTTATATTGCGGGAAATCACTGAAAAACATATCTTTTCCCATAGTGGCAGCCTGGAACATATTGGAACCCCTGCTGGTAATGGTAATTACGATGATAGAAGTATAACCTTCCTCTGCGGCCTGCTGGTAACTTTCCGCAAACTGGATATTGGTGATATGGCTTGTGGAAGGAATCTGCTTTGCCTGATGCAGAAGCTCATAAAATTTCCATGGGTCAAAGTCCCTGCGCTCATAATACCCTTTGCCGTCGATTGTTACAGGGATGGGAAGTATCTGGAGGTTTTTATGTTCCCGCTCAAATTCAACGGGAATATCACAGGCGGAATCGGTTATGATTTTTATTTTATCCATTTTCATTATTCTCCCATTTTAACGTTGTGAGCTGGCCCTGCTCAAGCAGTTCCGGGAAACCCCATTGACGGAGGGTTTCATATACCCCGATTGCCACTGTATTGGACAGGTTCAGGCTGCGGGCTTCTTCCCTCATTGGAAGCCGCACACATTCCCCAGGATGCTGGAACAGCAAATCTTCCGGCAATCCTTTATCTTCCCGGCCGAATATTAAGTATACCCTCTCCCACTGGCTGTAGTCTATTTGGGTGTAATTGTTGCGCCCTTTTGTTGTAAAATAGATATGCCGGACTTTTGGAGCTTCCGGGTTTTTGGCGAAAAAATCGTCTATGTTTTCATAATAATGGATATCCAGCAGGTTCCAGTAATCCAGCCCTGCCCGCTTTAATTTTGCGTCGTCGATTTCAAATCCCAGAGGCTTTATCAGATGCAGGCTTGCCCCTGTTGCCGAACAAGTCCGTGCAATATTCCCTGTATTTTGAGGTATCCGCGGTTCCACCAAAACAATATCTAAATGCTTCATTTACTTTGCTCCGTCTCGAAATCAGCTGCTGTCCTGTCGCTGATAACCGAATGGACAAATTTTTTACATTCCAAATGGGCGGGATGGGTCTGGTAGCCGTCCAGGGCGGCTTTATCCTCAAACTCCGAATACAGACATACATCGAATCCGTTAGGGTTTATATTTGGGTTTACTTCCAGCTTTAAAAGCCCGGGGACTATGCCAACTAAACCTTCCAGCATTTTTTTCATCTGGGCTGTATTTTCCGCTTTACGGTCGGGCTCTGCCAGCTTCCAGAGGACTATGTGTTTTATCATTTATTGTTTCCTCCTTTTATCTTTTTAGTGTATTATCTTATCGTAAAACATTCGGAAGATTCTGTCAAGTCGTTCTAATTAGAATTTATATGTAAGAGCCTGTTTAGAATCTCTCCGCGCACGTCTTAGCGGCGGATTTTCCGCCCAGACTGCGTTAAAAATCCTTGTAATCCGTCAGGATTACTGCGAATTTTTGCCTTGCTGGGCAGAAAATCCGCTCACTAATCCGCACACGTTGAGATCCTAAACAGGCTCTAAAAGAAAAAGAGAATAAAAGCTTTCTCCCCTTTCCTTTTGCAGTTTAAAGTGATATAATAAAAATGTTTTCCAGACGATTCATGGGAGTGCATCGTTTTTCTAAAAATTCAGAGGGCAGTTAAGCCCAAAGGGAGTATTTATTATGTCATACGAATTAAAACCTGTTGAAACCGCAGAAGAAATTAAAGCGCTGGCTGACATGGCAGAAAAAATCTGGCATGAATTTTTTCCCGGAATTATCTCAGAAGAACAGATTAATTACATGGTAGATAAATTCCAATCTGCCCATGCGATGACAGACCAGCTCAAAAACCACGGATACCATTACCACATATTGGAAGCAGACGGCGAGCCGGTAGGATACACGGGATGGAACATAGAAAATGGGAAGCTGTTTTTGAGTAAAGCGTACTTAAAGAAAGAGGCGAGGGGAAAGGGGTATTTCAGCATCCTGCTCCGCTTTTTAGAGGAACAAGCCAAAGAAAACGACGTACATACCATATGGCTGACCGTCAACAAATACAACCAGCATACCATAGCGGTATACGAACACAAAGGCTTTAAAAAAGTCCGCACCCAGGAAGCAGATATTGGAAACGGATTTATTATGGATGATTACATCATGGAAAAGGAAGTATAATACTAATCCCTGATAAATTGTAGACAAAAAATCGGGCTAAAAAGACCATATATGCAAGCCTTTTCAGCCCGATTTTTTGTACAATTTTAGTCAGGGATTAGTATAACAGATTCAGGAGCAGGAGAAATCCTGTTCCTGTTTTTTGTATAAAGGGCAGGGCAGAGGGGAAAACTTCCATATATAAAAAGAAATACCAATCCATAGGGAGGAAATGAAATGTCCCAGACGGATTTCATTGGAATTTATCAGGAAGATACCAAAGCCCTGTCACAACAGCTCAGGGTTACAGAAAGCTTCGATGTAGTAAACCGCGAGCTGGAATCCCCAGGGGGAAAGCTTTCCTTTTACTTTGTGGACGGGTTTGTAAAAGATGAAGTAATGGAAAAAATCATGGAATTCCTGCTGAAAGCCCCGCCGGAAAATTTTTCCGGGGAAATACAAAAGGCCATGAACCGGCTGATTCCCTATGTAGAAGCAGCGGCTGAACCAAAAATTCCCGCAGTTGTGACAGCGGTATTGTCTGGCCAGATTGCAATGCTGGCAGAGGGGTTAAAAGGCGCGATTTTAATTGACGCGAGAACATATCCTGCAAGGGGACCGGAAGAACCGGAAGACGACCGGGTATTACGTGGGGCAAGGGACGGGTTTACAGAAACCTTGATTTTTAATACTGCCTTAATACGCCGGCGCATCCGTGACCCATTCCTGACAGTACAACATTTTTCTGTAGGCAGGCGGTCTAAAACTGATGTTGCTTTATGCTATATAGACGGTTCTGCTGATCCCAAGCTTGTACGTTCTTTGGCTGACCGTTTGAAAAGCCTGCGGGTGGATTCTTTGACAATGGGACAGGAAAGCCTCGCGGAAGGGCTGCTCCACGGAAAATGGTATAACCCATTCCCAAAGGTTCGATATACAGAACGTCCTGACGCGGCTGCCGCCTGTTTACTGGAGGGAAGGATTCTCCTTCTGGTAGATAATTCGCCTGCGGCGGCAATCCTGCCTACCTGCCTGCTGGATTTTGCACAGGAGACAGACGACTACTGTTTCCCTCCTTTGACCGGGACTTATCTGCGGCTTGTTAGGATTTCTATTTTCTTCCTTACCTTGTTTTTTACGCCCCTTTGGTATCTTTTCATCAGCCATCCCCAATATCTGCCGGATTGGCTTTCCTTTATCCAGGTGCAGGAACCAAATTCTGTTCCTATACTGCTTCAGCTCTTCATTATCGAATTTGCTGTGGATGGGTTAAAACTCGCTTCCCTAAATACGCCAAATATGCTGAGCGGCTCCTTTTCAGTTGTTGCTGCTCTCATTTTAGGCGACTTTGCTGTGAAAACAGGTTGGTTTGTTCCAGAGGTTATCCTTTATATGGCTTTTGTTGCCATTGCTAATTTTACTCAGCCGAGTTTTGAATTGGGGTATGCTTTTAAGTTTTTACGTATGATGCTGCTTTTGCTTACAGGGGTGTTTGGATTGTGGGGATTTATTGGAGGATGTGTTTTGATTGTTGTTTTGGCGGCTACCAATAAGACGATTTCTGGGAAAAGTTACTTGTATCCATTGGTTCCGTTTCATGGGCCATCCTTGCGGGCATTGCTGTTTAGGAAACCAATCCCCAAAAATGAGTATAACTAAGGGCAATTAAAAAGGTTTCGGGTCCAGGGGGCTTTCCTCAAAAGCCCCCGGCAGGTTCAGGGCGGCGCCATGGTCGCGTCCGCAGACACGAAATCCCCAGCGTGCTAAAGAAAACAGAAACCTTACCTAAGAACAGATAACTTGCAGGTTTCGTCAGTATTCAAAATAAAAAGCCCGCTGGAATTGCTTCGGGGGTGGGAAAAGATTGGGATTGGAACCAGCTTAGAGCGGGCGGCCCCATTAGGCGGGCTTTCTTCCGCTTCGTCCAACGTCGCAACGTTGGACAAAACCTCCAAGTTTTCGCTTTCAGCCATCCAGCAAACCAACGGTTTGCGGATGATGGCGTACCTAATACCGAAAACCTTACAATTTAAGAAAAGGCTTTTCAGCGAACTTATGCCATGTTATTCATTATTGCCTGATGATTGGGGGTCATAGCAGACTTCCAGCATGATGTTAGCGCCAAGGCGAAAACCGTTGATGAAGCTTTGGAACATTTCGTAAGAAAAAGCCTTGTCCTGAATTTCCAAAAGCTCCTCCAGTTTTTTATCAAGAGGGCTTCCGATTTGCTCAAAGATTTCTTTGCGGCATTTGCTCAGTTCGTTTAACAGAATATCATATTCTTTCATTTTGGGGCGGCTTTGTTCGGACGGATGTATCTGTCCATCGTATAGGGCCTGAATTGTTTTGTACATAACCACACCTCTTTATAATATATTTAGTTGATATAAATTTATATCTATGAATTAATCATATTATCTTGATATATAAAATTCAATATTATAATGATATAATATAAAAAAATGATAGAGGTGCGGTCATGGGAAATAATTTTGTCGTTAAACCTAAAAGTTCAGATAAAAAAGAGGATACCCATGTTTTTATATCAGTAAGAATCAAGAAGGAATTATTAAGCCATTATGATAAATTGGCTGGACAGAGTGGACGTTCCAGAAATGAATTAATCTGTATGGCTTTACAATATACGATGGAGAACCTGGAGTTCATTTCTAATGATGAAAACAGGAGATAAAAATATGTCTAACAAATTTATTATAAGTCATAAAAAAGACGACATATATACAAATATAACAATAAGAATATTAAAAGAACTACTGGGAAAATTTGATAGGCTTGCAGTCCAGAGCAACCGTTCCAGAAATGAATTAATCTGTACGGCTCTGCAATATGCGATGGATCATCTGGAATTTATTTCCGACAACGAAAACCGGAAAAAAATTTTAATTTAAAGCAGGGTTTTGATGGAGACGGAATTTGTGACCTTTTCCGTTTACATAAAAAAGGGGCTGTGAAAAACACCGTTTTTCACAGCCCCCAATTTTTCAGCTCAAATGTGCATCATAACCGAATGAAATAAATCTTCTGCCGACCGGTTGTGTTCCACCAGCCGAAAACGCCCTTCCACATCCTCTAAAATGGTAATTCCTGCATTTAAAAGCAGTACATCCCAGTCAATTTCGGCTTCAGCAATCGCCCGCAGTGCAGAGCGGATACATCCCCCATGCGTCACTAAAATTAAATTCTCCCTGCCGGAAAGGCGGCATTTTTCCATATAAATATCCACAGCCTGCCAAATCCGCCGGGCTGTATGCTCCCGGCTTTCAATTTCGGAAGAAAAGGCACGGGTTTTCTCATATTTGGCGCGTTCCTCGTAGGTCATGCCGGAGTACCTTCCATAGTCACGTTCCAAAAGGGCGTTGTCCTGAATCAATTCGGTTTCAGGAATATCAAGCGCCTTGGCAATTTGGACGGCTGTGTCCCTGGCACGTGATAAAGGGCTTGTGACAATGACAGGTTCTGATAATCCGGCAGCTTTCCAGTAAGCCGAAAGATACTTGGCGCATTGGGCGGCCTGTTCCTGCCCGGCAGCGTTCATGGGGATGTCTTCCTGTCCTTGAAGCTTTTTTTGAAGGTTCCAGTCTGTTTCCCCATGACGGATAAAATAAAGTCTCATTTTAACCTCCTGCTTTCAACCTAAAATGGGATTCCCGAAGAATTCAGCCAAGGTAAAACAACCTCCTGGAATTCTCCATCGGACGGAAGCCATTCAGAGGCACTTGTAGAAATCGCCCCATCTGCCCCAAAAGGATAGCAGGTTATTTCCTGAGCATTATGGAGTTCCTTCTCAACAATCCCTCTTAACGGAACCCAAACCATTTGGGAAACTTCCTCCCCGCAGGCAAAAGGCGGAGTTTGGGAGAGCTGCACAATATATACCCATGCGGTTTCCCGGTCAATAAACCCCGGAAGTATCCAGTCTTTGGCATGGCGCGAGTCCAGGCAAACCACCTGGGAGGCTTCAAAGCGCAGACCTAATTCTTCCCTGATTTCCCGCAGCACAGCGTTTTCCGGGGATTCCCCCGCGTCGATGTGCCCGCCCATGGCAAGGATATCATACATATTGGGAAAATCCGCCTTGTCCGGGGAACGTTTCTGGCACCATATCCCAAACCCCGGAACGCCCCATTGGGGTTCCCCAGGCGCAGCCATCCAGAAATGAACCACATGATGCAGCAGCCCCTTTTCATGGACTTCTTTCCGGGAAGCTGATCCAAGAAGGTTTCCTTTATGGTCGTAATAGTCTAAAAGTTCCTGTTCCATGTGCGCCAACTCCTTTTTCTTTCAGCCGAGCCGTTCCGCTGCTTCTATGGTGTGTTTTGCCAGAACTGCCGCTGTTATAGTTCCCGCCCCTCCCGGAACAGGGCTGACAGCTTCTACAATTTCCTGTGCGGCCTCAAAATCCACATCCCCGCACAGGGAACCGTCTTCTTTCACATGGATTCCCACGTCAATGACAACCTGCCCAGGACTTAAAAATTCTTTTGTCACCATTTCCCGTTTTCCTACGGCGGCGATCAGGATATCCGCTTTCCGGCAGATTTCCGCAAGCCCTTCTGTTCTGGAATGGCAGATTGTAACAGTAGCGTTTTCCTCCAATAAAAGCATCGCCAAGGGTTTTCCAACAACCAGGCTCCTGCCTAACACAACTGCATTTTTCCCTTTTAAGGGTATATCATAATGGCGCAGCAATTCCAGGCATCCTTCAGGGGTACACGGAGGAAATCCAACATGAGTCCCGGAAAAAATCCCCGCCATGGACTGGGAAGTAATCCCATCCACATCCTTTTCCGGCGAAAGTGCTTTACATACGGCGGAATCGTCTATCTGGGCAGGAAGGGGGCGGAATATCAAAACCCCATGGATTTCCCGGTCGTTATTTAATTTCTCGATTTCCTTCAAAACAGTTTCCTGGGGGGCGTCCTGCGGCAATATGATTTTTCTAACCTGGATTCCAGACTGTTCACAGCGTTTGACCGCCCCTTTTTCATAGGAGAGGTCATCCGCCCGCTCTCCCATCCGCAAGATTCCAAGGGTTGGCGTAATCCCACGCTGTATTAATTCACCAGAGCGGGATTTTAATCCCGCTGTTATTTCTTTTACTGCGGGAATTGCTTTTAATAATTTTGCCATTTTATGATTATCCTTTCTTTGCGCTTTTTGGGGGCTTGGAAAGCCGCTCTGTCACCTTGTGGCAGACTTCGTCTGCTATGGGCAGGTATTCCTCTAACATCCCATCAATTTTTTGGTTAAGCTGTTCGGCATAATCCCGATCTGCCATAGTTCGGGTATTGATACGCACGTTTAAACTTGCCCCGGTCAATGCCGCACGGCACAAGGAAACTCCCACGCCTGCATCGCTGATGGCAATCACTGAGCCCTTTTCTGCAAAATCCCGATGGAGGAGGATTGCTTTACAACAACATTCCATCATTTCCAGAGGTACGGCAGAAGCATCTCTAAGGCATTTTTCCATTATTTCCGCTTTTGTCGTTCGTTCTTCTTCTGTGTCAGTGGGAAGGCTGTAAGCTGCTGCCAGGGGAGCGAAAGCTTCCGCGTCGGCATTGACCAGGGACAAAAGGCGTTTTTGGAGATGGGAAGCCTGTTTCATCAGTTCCTGGATATCTTCCTGTACAGCGGCGTATTTCTTTTTTCCTAGTGTTAAGTCGCCTACCATATTTCCAAGGGCTGTTCCCAACGCCCCCGCCAATGCGGAAGCCCCTCCGCCTCCTGGAACCGGTTTTTTTGTGGAAAGGACATCTACAAATAATTCACAGCTTAACTGGGTGAAATCCGTCATAATCAACCTCCAAATTTGCTTTAATCATAACGTAAGTTTAATGAAATTTTCAGCTTTACGGTCTTAGGTACGCCATCATCCGCAAACCGTTGGTTTGCTGGATGGCTGCAAGAGAAAACTTTCAGCTCTGTCCAACTCTGCGGAGTTGGACGAAGCGGAAGGAAGCCCGCTTAATGGGGCTGCCCGCCCGAAGCTGGTTCCAATCCCAATCTTATCCCACCCCCGAAGCAATTCCAGCGGG